>JAYKIC010000641.1:0-9876 GCA_035284985.1 Leptolyngbyaceae cyanobacterium | reverse complement strand
CTCAAAGTGAGGTTAATCCTAAGGGTGCGCTAGTTTAGCAGACTGGCACAGCACAGGGTGTTGCTCGAAACAGGGTCGGGAGGATGAAATTAAACAGCCAGCTATGTACTACGTAATGTATTACTAGCTTGGATGGTCCCAGTCCTCTGACCCCTATTTATGGGGAAAGTCCGAGGCTACACAGTATGCACTTGTTTTGTTATGGCTCACCTTAATCCATTGACAGGGAAAGTTTCCAGCCATTTGGCCTCCCTAGTGGAGGTTAAACCAGTTCCCTATACCCCCCAGAAACGGTTACAGGCAAACCCATCCGTTGAACAATACCAAGATCCATCTCATTCGCCTCAGTGTATGGAAGTGAATAGTCTCCTTGAGAAAATTCGGCAGGGTCAGTTGATGATGGTTGATCGTCGCCGTCGCAACGGGCTGATTTTATATAAGCAGTACCATGCTGAGTTTGCTGGACCAGGGGCAGCAGTGGGCGGTAACGTGGATTTGGATTGCCAAGATGTTTTACCCGTGGGCAATCTTTTGCTGTTGGAACCATCCAACCACGAAGAACGCCAGGAAGCCTATAAAATTCGCCGCCAGTGGATTCGCCTCACTAACCAATTTACGGAGAGTAAGGTGCCGCTCAAACGGGCACAGATGATTCTGAAGCAGTTTGAAAGCTATTTTGATCAAGACACCATCACGCGGGTTCCAGATGAGGTATTTGCCATGCTGGTGGGGGTTCTGCCCTATAGTGTGGCTAATGCTCGCCGCTCTCGCCGCAAGCGGAAAAAATAGGGGGCTAAGCTGCTAGGATTATCGGTCAGCACAGGGTTGTAGTTGGGCGATCGCCAACACCATATCATCAATCGCTTGGCGGTTCACCCGTCCCGATTGGGGGGAATAGTTCACCATAATGCTAAAGACCATCGGGTCGTAGTGAGGCGGTTCGAGGTAGCCCGATAGTGCGGCTACGCCTGTGAGACCACCAGACTTACCCCATAATCTTCCTGCAACCGGGGTGTTTTGGAAACGGTATTGCAGCGTGCCTGTGGTGGCGGCGATCGCCAACGATTGCCGATACACCGAGGCGGCGGGGTGATGGGCCATCGCCTGTAGGGTTTGCACCAGGGTGGTCGGGCTAACCCAGTTGCGCCGGGACAGCCCAGAGCCATCGGCAATTTCATAGCCAGCGGGATCAACTCCCAAGGGTTGCAGCACTCGTTTAAGCTGGGCAAGGCTATCCGCCAGGGTTGATCCAGATGTATTTGGAGTCCGGCCAACGGCCCCTAGCTGCCGCAGGAGGGATTCGGTCGCCAAGTTATTGCTGTCTTGGTTGGCCCACTGCAACCATTCGGGCAGCAAGGGGGAGGGGAGGGTGGCGATCGCCCCAGTTGGCGGGGTGGATGGGCGATCGCTCACCGTTTCGACGGTGGCAACAGAAATACCTGCCTGGGCCAGGGCATCACGCAACTGCCGCCCAAAATTTTCCGTGGGATCAGGAATGGCGATCGCTGAGACATCCCGACTAGCCCCGACCTGGAGTTGCCCATCCACATAAAGGATGGGTTGACCCAAATCACGCCCCACCCAAACTCCATCCGCATCGGTCTGGACCGTGGTCGAACGGTTTACCACCTGCCATCCCGCCCCATCCGTAGGATTGGCCCATTCCAGCCGCAGTGGTTGCCCTGGCAATTGGGGATAGAGATAAACCACCATTTCATTTTGATTCAGGATCAAACTATTGGCGGGGGCACCATAGCCCGCTTGCACATCTTCCCACTCCCAAGTGGAATTGACCGGGCGACCCTGAAAATAGTGATCGTCTACAATCAGGCGGTTAATCCCAGTAATGTTTTGCTCCCGAATTTGTTGGGCTAGGGATTGCAAACTGGCGGCGGTCAAACTGGGATCACCTTGCCCCACAACCCGCACATCGGGGAACTGATCCGGATGGGATGGCGGTTCTAGATATAGAGTGGTGTGAACCCGAAAGCTAGGACCAAGATAGGCAAGGGCAGCGGCAGTGGTTAATAGCTTAACGTTGGAGGCTGGGACAAAATATTGGGTCGCCTCCTGCTCAAAGAGGGTAATCGGGGGAGTGGTCGGGGATGGCTGCAACGATTGGACTAAAATCCCCCACCGGGATCGGGCAAAGGCGGGTTGTTGGGTGATGGCGGTGATGCGATCGCCCAACTCACTGGGACAGAGGGCGATCGCCCGTGACCCCAGGGCCGACAGAGCCATTATCCCCATCCCGATCATCAGTTGCCATCTTCGCCTTACCATCATTCCCCGTCTCCTATGCCACCTTTGTTTCCGTAACCCAGGTTTGGTGCGCCCAACTGCCATCCGCCTCATACTGACGCATCAGGCGCAACCGCGTCGTCGGGCTAGTCAGCCAACCCAATTCACACCAAAAGGTCGTGCGGGGCTGAAGCTGCTGGGGACAGAGGGACCAACCACCATTGGGTAACAACAACATTTGATAGTCAATCCCATCCTGGGCAAATAGCAAACCAGAACCACTGAGCCGAGCCTCCCGCTGCCCGGTTGCCGGACCCGTCCGCCAAGTTTCCCCCATCCCAGAGGCGTGGGGGGCGATCGCTATCTCCGTCTCCACCGGGTCGGCAATATACCAATCCCGAAAGTAGGTGACAGCTTTTCCTCGCCAAGTGCCAACCAATTGATCAACCGCCAGCGGCAACCGATCCACCCCAGCCATGCCTTCTCTAGTTTCCCGAATTAAGACCAATTGCTCCAAGCATCCCCCTGGGGCAAACAGTTGAACCAGCCGCAACCGCTCGTTGTCCAAGGTCAGGCCAAACTCCGTGCCAAATTGGGCCAAGGCATTCCACTGCATCGATCCCTTGGTGAAAGACCCATCTTCACAAAACAGACTGGCGCGGTTGATACTAGCAAACTCGGTCTGGGTGGCTTGAGGGGGGGCATCCGTGGGATAGCGGGTCACTTGGAAGCGGGCGCTAGCGTCGCTGGTCCGTTCTAGGGTTAAGCGGGAGGGGGTGTCACTCACAACGGTGCCATCGGGGGACAAGCTGGTGAAACTCCCTAGCCAAGTTCCCTCGTTTTTAAACAAGTTGTCCCACTGATTGGGCATGGTGTAATCGGGATAACGACAATACTAGCGTACCACGATAGGGTTCCCCATAGACATTAGACCTGTCCGAAAATTGGGGTGAAGTACCCGCTGCGCGGGTACTTCACCCCAATTTTCGGACGACTCTATTAGGCAATACTGCCCCGTTTGCGGGATTCTTTACGGGAGGTGCGGATATTGGCCACCCCGGCCCGAACCAGTTGTTGTTCCAGCAGGGCATAAAAGCGGCTGCGATCGCTCCCTCGCACCACCGCCTGATTGTGGGCCTCGGCCAAGGCCACCGGATAACCATAGCCCTTCTGCACCTGGGCTAGCGTCGTGGTCAGGGCCAGATCCAATAATTGGGCATCCGCCGCGACCCACTCCGGCATTTCTAACCGTGTCACCTCGCTGCCAACGTGAAGATGGCAAAAGTAAACATGGTGATCGCCATACCCGTCCAAAATCTTGGCATGGCTTTTCCATAGCGGTCCCCGTTGCCCCGATTGGAGCAAGGTTCCCCAAACGGTAACATCCCGTAGGGCTGAAAATTTTTCGCAGGGGGCACGATCGGAACTGCCGGAACAGTGGCGGGGGCAATCGGGATTTTCGTAGGGGCAGAGGGCCAATCGCAGGAAGTTAAGGGCAGCGCGACTACGGGAAGAACTGATATAGCCCACAAGGGGAATACGATTGTGTTGCAGGGTGTCCCACGCTTTAAAGATATCTGCCAGGAGGCGATCGCGGGCTTCATGGGGCAATCGCTCAAGGTTCCAGTGAATTAGGGAACCATCCAACATCGCCACACGAGGAACATTTTCGAGGTTCGAGGGGGGATTTTCGAGGGGGGCCAGGGTGTGGGGATAGTTGAGACTGAGGTCGGTAAGGGCGGTGGTTTCCGCAACGGTACGGCGATATCCCATCCAATCGTCGATGGGAATGCCCCACTGCTGGGACTGGTAAAGCTCGTCGGTGCGATAGACCATTTCCGGTTGACTATCCAAAAGTGGCCGGGGCGGGGCAACGGCGGGATAGTCTTGGGGCGGGGAGGATGCTGATGCCGCAGGGGACGGTTGGAATTGACCATAGGGAATGGCAACGCGACCAATGTTAATCAGGTAGCAATAGGCAATTTCGTGGTGACTAGGGGCTAATTGGGAACCATCGGTGGCACACACGGTATGTTGGGGCGGGGGAGTGGCGATCGCCTGGGTATGGGTCAACGGTTCCACGGGTTCGGCAGCATTAAAGATCAGGCGATCGCCCCACTGCTGCTGCCTTAGCACTAGGTCATGCCGTTGGTCCTCTGTTTCGGGCAACAGGGCCACCACTGCATCCAAATACCGTTGACTGGATATCGATTGCTCCTTAAGATGGCGACCCATCCCTTGCATTGCCTGGGTCAGTTTCGTGAAATCAAGCATAGTATTGGCTCCACAACCACTGACATTTTAGCCTCTGCACCGTTCATCGCTTGACCCTACTAAAGGGCATACTCCCTAGGGAGCGGCTATTATTTGGGCGATCGCGCCTCATTCATTAGCTAAAAACATCGGACTCATCCCTGGGATGGATAGGACTACCTTGCACTACATTTTCGTAAACCCACTGGGGATCAGTGGCAATTTTGTCCAGTAACTCATACTCCCCCATCCCCGCCTTGTGGGCATAGTAACGGACTTGGGGCATGATGCGATCGTACCCCTGGCGCAAGTACATACTCAGGGCCGCAGCCGCCTGGGTTTCAATGGGACGATTGAGAAAACAAGCCAGGGCAGCCAATAACTTGTACTCGTACTCCGGTGGACAATTAATCGTTAGTTTGGCGGGAATGGAAGGGTCAGGCATTGATCGTGATTGTCAATTACGATCGGGATCATCTCACTTTTTGGTCAGAGTTTAAAACCATCCCGTTTTGCTTGGAATCTGAGGTTTCATTTCCAGGGGTTGGTTGTGAAAGGGGGAATGTTGAGCATTCACTTGCCGAGCGCGATAGCGAATCCAGGGAAAACCGAGTTGGGCGATCGCCAACTTCATCATAGTTTTATGGGGATCAGATAAGTGGGTGGTAGGCAACGACTCACCCATCTCTTTGAACACCAATCCCAAGGGCACCGTCAGCTCATCTTGCAGTTGCAGGCAGCGGGCCAAAAAGGGACCATAGGCCGACATCACCGGACCCACCCCACCCCGTGTTTGCCCCCACCCCACAAAATAGAGTCCTTTGTAATCCGGTAAGTGAGCGCCACCATAGCACTGCACCCTTGGCCCCGTCACGCGATTCAGGGCCGCTGGCAGAAACGGATAGGTCACATCAAATCCCGTCGCACACACAATCAGATCAAATTCAGCTTCGGTGCCATCGACAAAGTGGATCGTATGCCCATCTAACCGTTCAACCGCTGGCTTGGGCGTAATCCGACCATGCTTAAGGTAGTAGGGGACTTCATTATTAATGGTGGGGTGTTTGCTAAACAGAGGGTGGTTGGGTGGCGTGAGGCCATAGCTTGGGTGGGAACCCAAGGTCAAGCGAATCATCGCGTAGGTGATGCCCCGTTGCAGCCAATCCGGCATCCACCAACGGGCAAATTCCGCCACGGGAATCCCCCCAAAGGTTTTGGGGATAAACCACACCGTATCCCGCATACTCAACGTGCAGGACTCCGCTACCCGTGCCGCTTCAGCGGCAATGTCGCAGGCCGAGTTACCCCCACCGATGACTAGCACCCGCTTACCCCGCAGTTGCTCCGGCCTTTTATAGTCTTTAGAGTGAATGATTTCGCCGTCAAACTCCCCCTTAAATTCAGGAAAACGCTTAGACCAGTGATGACCATTGCACAAAATCACCCCTTTATAAATCCGCTGATCTCCCTGGGCAAAGGTGACGTGCCACCGATCGTCGGCAATCGGGTACACCTGGGTAACGGAGCGATCGCACTCAATTTGCTCCCGTAATCCAAAGTGTTCAGCAAAACTCCGCAAATAGGCCAACATTTGAGCCGCACTAGGAAAATCGGGGTAATCCTGCGGCATGGGAAAATGGGTAAACTCCGTGGTTTTACGCGAGGAAATAATATGGGCAGTTTCGTAAACGCCATGGTACCAATTGCCCCCAATATCATCGCTGGCATCCACCTGGTCATAGGGAATCCCCGCCGTTTTCAAGGCTTGGGCAATCCCCAGTCCCACAAATCCCGCTCCAACAATCAGATGCTTCTGGCTACAATCCGTGCCTGTGTTGCCGGGTTGCTGTCGAACCTGTGCCACCATCGTCATTCCATCCCCCAAACGTTGAACCTGGAGGCATTGCGATCGCCCCCTTTATTCAGTGTGTCAGGTTTCACCCGAATCAGCTAACCTCCTGGGTGAAGGGGGACAGGGAAAACAAAAAAATCCCAGTCCATTACTGAACCGGGAAAGGTGTTGTGTTTAGAGAGGAGTGTATCTAGAGCAGAGAAACGGAAGATGCTTGGTCTTGTTCCCTATTGTGTGTGTCTTAAGTTGTGTATATTGGTAGACTCAGGGCCACTATCCTCCATTCCCCAAACAGATTTGTGTTATTGGTCAACAATATGAGTGATGGCCATCACTCAGGTCTGCTAGAAAGCCCTGATTAGTCATTCCCCCAGAATTAAAAGAGTCGTCCGAAAATTTGGGTGGAGTACCCGCTGCGCGGGTACTCCACCCCAATTTTCGGACAGGTCTAAAAATGCCTGTCTTGAAAAGTGGATCTCTATTTTGGGTGGAGCGATCGCTCCCCCTTGGCCCAAGCTTGTAAGTTTTTTTAATCCCCTGCTTGCTTTGGAGAATTGACCGCTCCATCCGATTGGTCCCATCGCTCAATCCACGAGGTGACAAGCGACGCTGTGATTGGCATTAATTTGCCGCAATGCTGGCCCTGGACTTTGGCGACATTCGGGAACGGCCAACGGACAGCGGGTATGGAAGCAGCAGCCTTGGGGCGGGTTAAGGGGACTGGGAACATCTCCTTTGAGGATAATGCGTTGCCGTTGAGCTTCTAAGGTGGGATCGGGGATGGGAACAGCGGACAGGAGCGACTGGGTATAGGGGTGGAGGGGGTTTTCATAGAGGCTGAGGCGATCGCCCACTTCCACAATGTGGCCCAGATACATGACCGCAATCCGATCAGCGATGTGGCGAACGACGCTGAGGTCATGGGCAATAAAAAGGTAAGTGAGGCCAAATTCTTCTTGGAGCGCTTGGAGCAGGTTAATCACCTGGGCTTGAATCGAGACATCAAGGGCGGCGATCGGTTCATCGCAAATGATAAAAGCGGGGTTGGCGGCTAGGGCACGAGCAATCACAATCCGTTGCCGTTGCCCCCCGGAAAATTCATGGGGATAGCGGTGATATTGTTCAGCACTGAGGCCCACCTTTTCTAGGAGTTGGAGGACGCGATCGCGCTTCTCCTTGCCATCCACCAAATGATGCACCTCCAGCGGTTCCCCCACAATCTCCCCCACCGTCATCCGGGGATTGAGAGAGGCATAGGGGTCTTGAAAAATCATTTGCATCTGCTGCCGTTGGCGACGCAAATCCTCCCCCTGTAGCGCCGTTAAATCAGTATCATTGAAAAAAACCTTCCCCGATGTAGGCCGATCCATTTGCAACAACGCCCGTCCCGTGGTGCTTTTGCCACAGCCCGACTCCCCCACCAGCCCCAGGGTTTCCCCAGGGGCGATCGCAAAATCCAGCCCATCCACCGCCTTCACCCAACCTGTCTGTTGCTGCCAGAAAAATCCCTGGTTGATCGGAAAATGGACTTTTAGATTTTCGACCCGAACGAGCGGCTTAGTCATAGGAGATTTTTTGTGAAGTTAGGAAGTTAGGAGTAGGGTGCGTGTAGCGACAGCCTAACGCACCTCTAAACTTAAGAAGCAGCTTGACGAAATTGGGCCAATACCTCTTGACCTTGGGGTTGGACCCAGCAGGCTATCTGATGGTCAGAATTGTCAGATTGTACAGGTTTCAAGGTGGGATCGGATTCATAGCATTGGTCAATGGCAAAAGGACATCGGGGGGCAAAGGGACAGGATTGGGGATAATCTAGCAGATTGGGCGGTTGACCTTTAATCGGCCTTAGGCGAACACGGCGGACTTCATCCAAGCGGGGAATGCTCTGGAGCAGACCGATGGTGTAGGGGTGGCGGGGGTTATCGTAAAGCTGATGGAGGGGGGCCGATTCCACCACTTGTCCGGCGTACATAACCAGGATGCGATCAGCCAAGCCAGCCAGCAGCGATAGATCATGGGTAATCCAGATAATCGCCATGCCGAATTCCTGGCGCAGGTCTTGAATCAGTTTGACAATCTGGGCTTGAATCGTCACATCAAGGGCAGTGGTGGGTTCGTCTGCAATCAAAAGCTGGGGGTTGCAGGCCAGTCCCATCGCAATCATCACCCGCTGCCGCATTCCGCCAGAGAATTGGTGGGGGTAGTTCTTGAGCCGACGGGTCGCATCGGGAATGCCCACATGGTCAAGCAATTCGATCGCCCGTGATTTGGCAGCAGCTTTGGACAGATTGAGATGGAGGCGCAACGATTCCGTTAATTGCCGTTCCACCGTCAGCACTGGATTCAGCGAGGTCATGGGGTCTTGGAAAATCATGCCAATGCGATCGCCCCTAATTTTTTGCATCTCCGCGTTCGACAACTTGAGCAAGTCCCGGCCATCAAACCACACTTCCCCGTCAACAATTTTTCCCGGTGGCATGGGCAGCAGCTTCAGCATAGACAACATCGTCATACTTTTGCCCGAACCCGATTCTCCAACAATCCCCACGGTCTCCCCAGCATTGACCTCAAAGGTAACACCGTTGACCGCATGGACAGTGCCAGCCGCAGTATGAAATTGGGTGGTGAGGTTACGAACACTAAGCAAAGACATAAATTTTAGATTTTAGATTGGGGATTTTGGATTTTAGTCGTAGGGTGGGCATCGCCCACCAGGTTAACAGGGTGAGAGGTTACGAACACTAAGCAAAGACATAAATTTTAGATTGGGGATTTTGGATTTTAGATTGGGATATTAGTCGTAGGGTGGGCATCGCCCACCAGGTTAACAGGGTGCAATTTTTAATAGTTGTCCAATTGTCCAATCCTCCAAAATCCAAAATCTAAAATCCAAAATCCTAAGAGTGCCGTTGTTTCGGGTCTAAAGCTTCCCGCAAACCATCACCCAGGAGATTGAAACCGAGGACGGTAATGGCGATCGCCAACCCAGGGAAAGTAGTAATCCAGGGAGCGCGTTTGAAATAATCCCGGCCAGCCGCTAGAATAGCGCCCCACTCCGGCGAGGGGGGTTGTGCCCCTAACCCCAGAAAGGAGAGGGCGGAAGCGGAGAGGACCGCCACGGAAACCCCCACGGTCGCAACCACAATAATGGGAGAGAGGATATTGGGCAAAATATGGCGAAAAATCAGGCGGTGATGTTTAGCCCCGATGGACTGGGCCGCCTTGAAATACTCCTTATTCTTCTCCACCAACACCGCACCGTAGGTAATTCGGGCATAGAAGGGAATGGAGCTAATGCCCACCGCAATCATGGCATTGGTTAAACTTGGCCCCAACACGGCAACAGCCGCTAGGGCAATCAAATGCCGCCTACCCAAGTCATCATGGTCACGGTGAGGAGATTGTCGGGACCATAACCCAGTTCGGCCAACAGTTCCTTGGCTTTCTCTGGGTCATAGCTGTAGCCATGCTCGGCGCAAAAATCCTGGTCATTGCCCAAGACCCCCCGCGCCACGGTGCATTTTTCCCGT
>JAYKIC010000640.1:0-6246 GCA_035284985.1 Leptolyngbyaceae cyanobacterium | reverse complement strand
TGCCTTGGTTGTCGCTAGCGGTCCAGGTGCGACTGAGGGTGTATTCGTAGGGCGTGCTGTCATTATCCCCGGTGATCACTTCCGTAAAGTTGACTGTGACCGCCCCATCCACGTTGTCGGCTGCGGTAATGGTGGGAGCGGTGGGGATTAAGTCTGCCTCTGCCGTAGTGTTCGCTGGGGTGGCAGACAACACAGGGGCTAGCAGATCAACGACCGTGACTTGAGCGGTGCCCGTTGCCACGTTGTTGCTATTGTCGGTAGCGGTGAGGGTGACGGTGATGGGGCTGCTGGCTAAATCACTGCCCGAAAAGCTATTACGATCTAAGGTCAAGGTGGCAATGCCCGATCCGGCCCCGGTGTCAAACCCTGGATCGTAGGTGCCGTTATCGATGTCCGCCGCCACAATACTGCCCGTACCATCGGCCCCCAATTGCACGGTTACATTTTGGGTTTGTACCACGGGAGGGGTTTCCTCTTTCACCAACACCTGAGCCGTACTGGTGCTGCGGTTTCCGCTCGTATCGGTGACTTGTAGGGTGACGTTGTAAGTGCCTAAGGCGGTGAAGGTCCAGTCGTTTGCAAAGGTGGTGCCGCCATCCCCAGAAATCTGGTAGCTGGCAATGCCGACGTTGTCGGTGCTGCCGTTATTGATATCACTGGCGCTGACAATGGCGCTGCCGCTATTGATTACGATGTCGAAGTTTTGGGCGATCGCCACTGGAGCTAGCGCATCAATCACCGTCACCAGTGTGGGCGTAGTGGTCGTAACCGTATTACTCCCTAAATCTGTAGCGGATAGAGTAACATTAAAGGATTGATTAATATCGGTCGCATCAAAGTTGTAAAATGCCTCTCCAGCCACTGATAAACTGGCGATATTCAGCGTAAAGATGAGGTTGGCGGCTCCGGTATTGTCCGTACTGCCATTGTTTAGTTGGCTAGCGAAGAGGGTGGCTTGTCCGTTCCCATCTAGGGCTAAGTTGAAGGTTGTCAAGGCCGCAGCCGTTGGATCAAGCAGGTCAACAATCTGAACACTTTGGGTATCGGAATCCGTCAGATCGCTAGAGTCCGTCACGGTGAGGGTGATGTTCTGGCTACCAATGTCATCGGCATCAAATCTGAGGGTGGCGGTATCTAATTGTTCGGCGGTGGTGGCGGCGGAAGCGATCGCCTTCGACACTATGCCCAAATTATCCGTACTGCCATTATCAAAGGCATCAGCGGTCAGTTCAACCATTCCATTTTCGTCTAACTCTAGAATCAGGCCGGATTGGGCGATCGCAGTCGGGGCGGTGCTATCCTTAATCGTCAACGCAATAACAGCCGCGTTCCCGTTGCCTACGCCGCTGGAATTCCCACTGGGATCGTAAACCATGTACCCAAGATTCAGCAGAATGGGAGCGGCCAGGTTACTATCATTAGTCGCATCATCGTCCACAGCAGGGGTGTAGGTAAAATCAACTGACCGACCAATCCCATCCGTTGCGATCGCTCCATTCGCATCGTAACCAATCATCCTTACCTTAAAAACAGACGGTTCATCCTCAACGAATGCAAAGGTAAAGTAGGCAACTTCCCCTTCCCGGCTGGTATTTGGCTCACTCAATAAGCGATAACTGGCGATGCCCCGGTCATCATTATCCGCCACCGTCACAATGCCATCATCCACTAATGCTTGAGCATCTAGCGTCACCGTGCCACTGGCATCCAACACAATTTCATAGGTCGATGGGACAACGGCGGTCGGCTTCTCGTAATCATTCACGATTACGTCGAAGCTATAGGTCGTTTCGTTCCCGGCCTTATCCGTTAAGGTAAAGGCATTGGTGGTAGTGCCAATGTGAAAATCCTTGGTGTCCGTTGCAAAGATATAGCCAGAATCTTCACCGATTACAAGGTTTTGGGTAAAAAGTTCAACCCCATCCTCAAAGGTTGCCGTTTGAGTTAGGGAAAAATCCCCTGGCACTGACGAGAAATTATCGTTGAAAACAAGAGCATAATATTGGAATACGGTAGATGCCCCCAGAGCCAACGCATCATTCTCAATATAGCCAAGGGAATATCCGGTGGTTAGGGGATCAAAAACGGGGGCGATCGTATCGATCACGATGTCGCTGTTCCCACTGAGGGAAGCCCCGTTTCCCGGTGTGGGCAATGTCAGGGTAGCGTTGGCACTACTGCCGTTTTGGATAGCGCTGCCGTTGAGTTGGAGGGCGGTGGTTGAGGTGTAACTTAAATCGCCGGAATTGTCCCCCGATCCAACAACATATTCAAAGATCAAACGAGGGGTGCCGTTACCGGAAACGTAGGTTGCCGTTCCGCCGGAATCTAGCGCTAAGGTCGGTGTACCACCGCTGACAAATACGGCCTCGTCAAACGTCACCTGAATCTCAATCGTCGTACCTGCTTTATAATGACCATCTAGGGTTAAAGCGCTAACTTGTTGGATGGAAGCCATAGGTGATGCCGCCTTGGGGTTGTTGACAGTTGATGCAGTACGCCAATAAAGCCACAATGACCACCATGCTGCTACTCATTCTCTGAATTTTCACAGAAAAATAGGTAGAACTACGGCATCATGATTCATCATGGTTTGATCTAGATTTACCATCGCTTAATTTCTAATTTGTGCCAATGGTGATCACACCGTTGGCACAAATTACAGGGGAACTATTAGCTGACTATTTAGGTTAAATTACGGAGCGATATGCTAGAGATTACGGGAACTTTTTAAATACGGGTGATAATGGATACTATGGGGGCGATCGCCAACCATCACCGTTGGCCCAGCGCCCCTACAATTATATTCATTTGATTCCATACTATGGCTTGACTAACGTTCTCAACCGTTGCTTAATATTCTGAAACAATGAGGGGGGTTTGGGCAATTCATAACCGGGAGCGTCTTCGTTCAAATAACGATGGTGATACCACACGTCCCAATAGGGACAACCTGGCTCAATCCGAATGCCTGCCCAGTGGATATATTGTAGTTTCTGCCCTAATTTTGGATCATAAAGCTGATAATTTTCATCCATTTGGAAGTGAGGGCTGCCGCCCCAATTCCCCGGTGCGCCTCCTTCCCGGCGAACGATATTAAATCGTTTATCTATCCGTTTCAGGATCATGTAGTTAATAATGGGCTGATCCGATGTTTTCTGGGAAAAATCAAAATACTCAGGATGGGCTGCACATTCTTGGAAGGTTTCGTACAAGTCATCTTCCGTAATTAGTCCTTTTTTTGATCCCCAGAAACCACCATTGAAAATGTCTTTTACTTGTTCTGTTGTGAAAATTCCTGCCTCCAAAACTTTAGGGGAAAACACATTGGTTAACCCACCTAAGTGCTGATAATCAGCACAAATGAAATCGTAATCAGCCAAATAATTCATATTTTGACTAATGGGTTCAAAGACGACAATATCTGTGTCAATATACACAAATTCCTCAAAGGGGCCAAACCAACAGGCTTGCTTGCGGAATTGATTGGGGCGAGCAAAAAAGCCATTGCCAAAAATGTCGTATAAACGCTGAGAAATTCGTTTAATAAAGTCCAAATCTTCGTAGACTGTGACCCCAAATCGTTCATTCAAGCAGGTGGCAACTTGATGATAGTCTTCGTTGTAGGGGATGAGGATAACAGGAATATCGGGGTCGTGTAATCGCAGACTGTTGAGGAAGGCGATCGCATGGTCCATCACTTTATCATTAGCAGTAATATAAAGACCACGAGTCATAATTGAACTCCTTATTTTTTAGTTTAGACTTTAAGTTTATAGCTTGGACTTCCCTCACACATTAGGATAGAAGTTAGGAGATATTTACTAATCCGAGTTTACGTAATAATTTAGTACGGAAGGTCGGGGGAGAATTGTAGGGCTTGGCTTTACCTGTGAAAGTGGGACGCTGATCCGGTTCGTGCAGATAGCGATAATGGAGAAACAAATCCCGGTAAGGAAAGTTTAAGTTTTCACCCGCACAAAGCCGAGAAAATACATTAGATGAAATACCTATATAGTGGAGATAGGTGAGAGGATTACCCCGATCGCACAACGTATATCCATCCGGCTCAAAGTGAGAAGAGGTCACACAACAACCTGTTACTTTTTCGGACGGTAATTCATGGGCTAGGTTATACACTGGAATGCGCGATCGCATCACCATATAGTTCAAAATTGTCTGATCGGGAGCCATATGGTAGAGCAGTTCAATCTCACCATCGGCTAAATACTGGAGGAGGCGATCGCACTGTTCTGGGCCAAATACACCCGATCGGGACGCATACATTCCTGAACAAAAAATATTTCGATGAATCTCATCATCACTAAAATACTGGGCTAATTTAGGGCTACTCACATCAAAAACATGGGTCGGATCTTTATGCTGAAAATCATAGACTACCCACGGATGTCGGTGGAGCAATTCAAACACATTTTCTAGGGAATTGAGCACTAAGGTATCCGCATCCAGGTAAATAAAATGGTCAAATGGACCATCTAAACTGGGAAATCGTCGATGACAACCAAAGCGATGGAGCTTAAATCCGTTCTCCGTTTGCCACTCTTTTTGAGCTTTTGGGTGCATATGCCAAATGCGGGAACTGAACGCATCCCACCGGGCGATCGCCGCCTGATCATCAAAAATTTCAACATTGGGACGCTGGGAAATTTCGGCGCGAATTCGGTCTATTCGATCATCATAGGGACAAATCAAAATCGGAATTTGGGTACCGACATTAGCAGCAATACTGTTCAGCAATGCAACCACTTGGTCAAATACAATATCGTTACCTAGAATGTATATACCTTTGGTGGGACGGGTGGGTTGGATCATGGGTTTGGGAGTTTGGGAGTTTGGGAGTTTGGGAATTTTGAGATTAATTGAAATCAGCGACGTAATCGGATAGCCAGTTCAGTAGATTGAGTTTGTGGAGAATAATTTGACGGGCTTCGGCGATCGCCTCTTTCGCCTCGTGCCAAGCATCGGGAGTGGCAATTACCTCTTGAATAAATTTCACCCCTTGCTCATCCATGCTGGGCAATCGGAGGAAACTACCGGGGGGCAGCAGTTTATCTGCCGCTGGTCCCCCGTAATAGATCGGTAAACACCAAGACAAGAGAGAATCCCACAGTTTCTCACTCACATACCAATCATTGTCCGCGTAGTTTTCCACCGCTAAGTTGTAATAATACGGGGCGGTGGCATGGAGCTTATTACCCAATTGCCCCCCACCATTGCACCAGTCAGGTAAATCCCGTCCATAAAAGTCTATGCCTAGCTCTTTTTCTTGCAGCAAACGCAAAAAGTTTAGGCGCTTACGATGATTTTCCGTGCGGCTAATCCCGGAGGTAATCCAACTACAGGGCTGGGTTTTCGGCTGGGGCGGCATTTCATTTAAGTCCCGAAAACTGGCATCCACATACCAAATCGCAGGCATATAGTCGGGCGTGGGGGCATAGTCATCGGGACCAGAGACATAGGCGCAACAGTCCTGGGCCTGTTGGTAAAATTGCTGATGCCGCTGCACTACTTCATCTAATGGGGGTTCTCGCCAGAGAAAAAGCCGTCGCTCTTGGGGCACCCCCCGCATTTTGGCGGGAAAGTCCGCTAATTCTTGGGTGTAGCGGCTAGTTTCACGTTGACGTTTCCACGGCCAGCGTTGGGGCTGGGGGGGTTTGGGAAAATGGTGGAAGTTATAAAATAGCAAAAAATCAGGTTGGGGCGATCGCGCCATCATCTGAATATTGCCCCATTTGCCAAAGGGATGGGGGGATTGAAACCACAACCAGTCCGCATTGGGAGGAGTTAGCCCAACGTATGAACTGATCATGCCAACGGTCTTGGTGGTGGAATTGGGCATTGTCCTGGATAGGATTATATTGTCCTGGATAGGATGATAAGGACGGATGAAGGATGCAAGCCTAGGGTACCCAAAATTCTACTGAGATTCCCAGGCATTGGGCTAAAGTCAATGCATTTCTTATCTTTGGTCAGTTTTGGCCAGACGCAGCGATCGCCCCCCTTTCCCTGCTGGGGCAGTTTAGGCCATGCTAGAGAAGATTGAAGATCTACAACCTGCCCTAACCCCACCCATCAGCTATCATGGATGTCCTCAATGCCTTGCGATCGCGCCAACTCACCCATCAAACCGAACTGCGGTTAACGGCCTGTCGTTTAACGGAGTTTCCCCCAGAAATTTTGGCCTTGGCCGATTCCCTGGAATTTTTGAACCTGTCGGATAATCAG
>JAYKIC010000639.1:0-3711 GCA_035284985.1 Leptolyngbyaceae cyanobacterium | reverse complement strand
TGCTTTGGCACCGCCACCGCCGCCGATTTAGTCTTGCCCGACGGCACCAAGCTGATCGGCAGCGCCCAACTCAAACGGGGGGATGCCATCCTCCAACACGGTTCGATTCGCCTGTGTCCCGATTCTGACCTATTTGAACAGGTGTTTGGTATCCCGTTGCAACCCTCTCCCCTGTGGACCACAGCCCCTCTCACCGTTGCGGCTGTGACCCCCGCCCTCAGCCTTGCTGCCCAAATCCAATTTGGCATGACCTTGGTGGAGCAACCGCTGACCCCAATCGAATGGCAGCAAGCGATCGCCCAATCCCCAAAATGGCACAAACTAGCCCAACGGACCTAACCAAAACCCGTAGGCTGTAGATATCAATCTAGGGCGAGAAATGGCAGCATTAAGAGCCTGTTGAGGTTCTGGCTCACCCACGATTTTCAAGACAGTCCATTTATTGTTGTTATCGTTTTTCTCTCAGAGAGGATCAGTATCCGATGAAAATTACTCAGCGCTGGCAAGCAAAACCCGCATTGTTGATGGCTTTGGGGCTAATGACCGCAGCGATCGCCCCCCTTGCGGCCCAAGTCCCCGCTGTGGCTAGTTCCTACCGCATCAGCCAACTCCTAGACTCCGCCCGCATTCTGATCCCCGCTGGCACCGTTTTGGACGTAGATTACGACAGCGAAGACGGGGAAGAGGTCGATAAAGTAATTGTCAAGCCCGACGAAACCGCGCCTCTGACCTTGAGGGTTGAAACGCCCATCCGCACCCAGGCAGGCACTGTTCTCATTCCCGCAGGTAGCCAAATTAAGGGAGAATTGCGTCCCTTGGAAGACGATCAGGTGGGTACGCAATTTTTCGCCGATACCCTGATTCTGCCCAATGGCAACGAGTATGACCTAGATGCCACCTCCGCGCCCGTGACCCGCACCGAAACCATCACGGAAGAAACTGATCCCGATATCATCAAAGGGGCGGTCATTGGTGCCGCTGCTGCTGCGGTATTGGCGGAAATTCTGGGTAGCATTGATATTCTGGAAGTCTTGGGCGGTGGGGCGTTGGGTGCCATCGGTATCCTGATCTTTGGTGGCGACACCGATGAGTTGGAAGTGGTGGTGGTCGATCCGGGCCAAGATTTGGATCTAACCCTCCAGTCCAATTTGCAATTTTAGAACCACGCTAGTAACCCAATATTGCGACGATCGCCCCATCTTTGTTCTCGCTATGTCTTTTATAGGACAGCGGTGAAATCAGAGATGGGGCGATCGCGTTATCTAGTTGAGCCGCCAGTTGAGCCACAAGTTGAGCTACAGGTTGAGCCGTAGCCATTTGCTCCCTCAGCGTCCCCAGCCAGGGATATCAGACGAGTGGTCTAAAATGTTATTTGTTGGGATACCATAACCAAAAGCGATCGCCAGCGGTAGGGGCGATCAGATTGGCAAATAGCACAGGATTATCCGTTTTAGATTACAGATTGTAGCAATGGCAGGACATAGTAAATGGGCAAACATTAAACGGCAGAAAGCGCGGGTGGATTCGGCGCGGGCCAAGGTGTTTGCCAAAATTTCTCGACAAATTATCGTAGCGGCTCGCAGTGGTGTCCCGGACCCAGCGGGGAATTTTCAACTCCGTACCGCCATTGAGAAGGCCAAGGCGGCTGGTATTCCCAACGATAATATTGACCGGGCGATCGCCAAAGGTGCGGGAACCCTCAGCTCTGGCAATTCCCTAGAAGCCATTCGCTATGAAGGCTACGGTCCCGGTGGGGTGGCAGTGTTGATTGAAGCCCTCACCGATAATCGCAACCGCACCGCCGCCGATCTCCGCTCTGCCTTTAGCAAAAATGGCGGTAACTTGGGGGAAACGGGCTGTGTCAGTTGGATGTTTGAGCAAAAGGGCGTGGTGAGTTTGCTGGGTCCAGTAGATGAAGATGCGCTTTTGGAGACATCGATTGAAGCGGGGGCGGAAAGTTACGAACTCACCGAGGTGGATGATACCAATGGGGCAGAAGTGTTTTCTGCGGTAACGGATTTGGAAATCCTTAACCAATCCATGCAAGATGCCGGATATCAAATCAGCCAAACGGAATTACGCTGGATTCCCACCAATGTGCTACAAGTGACTGATGTGGAACAGGCGCGATCGCTCCTCAAGCTGATCGATGCCCTAGAAGACCTAGATGACGTTCAGAGCGTCACCGCCAACTTTGACATGGAGGAAGACCTGTTTACTAGCCTTTGGGATTAGGGCCAACTACAGTATATTCTCACTGGCCACACGGATGGGGTCAACGGGGTTGCGTTTGGTCCCAACGACACCATTGTGAGTGTGAGTGGGGATGAAACCCTGAGAATTTGGTCATTGGCGAGCCAGTAATCCTAAATCTGGGGGGCGATCGCCATATCTTGTTAAAAGAAATGGAACAAATAGGGTTTGAATCAGAGCATACAGAATCCCTTACTCCATTCTTGAGTTAATGAAGAGATATAGAATAACCACTTTATTACTGGTCTGCTGTAACTCATCTTTCAGTAGATTTTTAACTAGACGCAGCGTATTTCATCTTGAAAGCATATTTTTCAGCCACAGGGTAAGGTTCGGGATATCAATCTTGCCCAATACCGATCAAGTTTGAAGTAGTAATGTAGGTCATAACTAAGGGCGTAAGTAAATGACTAGCCAACCTTTTTCCGATGAAGTAGCGGTACGAATTGCCTTAGCCGCACGGGTATTACCTAATGTCTCGGTTGGAGATTTAATTGGGGCATTGCAAGAAAATCTTGAAGATGAAATCACCGAAGCTTCCCTTAGCAAACTAACCGTTACTCAACTGAAGCGATCCTTCGGCAATATTTACGAAGTAGATGGAGAATGGGAAGGAGAGGATGCGGATAATCAGGATATTACCGCGTTTAAAGATGCGGTACGTATCCTCTGGGGTGAAATGGATACCTGTGAGAAGTCCTTGCCAATTGAGCCTTACCAAGAAGGTGATATGCCCAATTCAATTCGGATTGCCGTGGCTTCTAATACCGCAGAAAAATTGGATGGTCATTTTGGTTCCTGTCATCGGTATTTGATTTACCAAATGTCTCCAGATGAAATCAGGTTAATTGATGTGCGATCGGCCATAGAAGCCGATATGCATGAGGACAAAAATCGATTTCGCGTTAATCTCATTCAAGATTGCCCCGTACTCTATGTGGTATCGATTGGTGGTCCCGCTGCGGCTAAGGTCATTCAGGCGAATATCTACCCGATGAAGGTAGAAGAAGGGGGCGAGGCGAGGGACGTTATGGCAAAATTGCAGCAAGTTCTGACTACCGCACCTCCACCATGGCTAGCGAAAATTTTAGGAGTTGGCGAGGGATCACGAGTAAAAAATTATAGTGCTGTTTCTTAGGCTTTATCGGGCTATATCTTGATTTTTTTACTGTAGTGAAGAGCAGCAATCATTCCAGAATAATGGACTTCGAGATTCCCCCAGCGGTGCCGGATAGTTGGCGATCGCTCGGTCAACGTTACCAATACGAATCCCCCCCATGTTGCCCTAGATGTGGTGTGGGAACAGTTGACCCCAGAAACCCGTAGTTGGTTCATCGGCAACAAGGGCATTCTATGGCAAATTGAAGAGTCCTTCCCAGAGAGTCGTGCGGAAAATATTGTTGGTTTAAAGCCCGGGGGGGTGTAAACCCACAAAAATGGGGCGGAACGAACCAAATA
>JAYKIC010000638.1:0-3548 GCA_035284985.1 Leptolyngbyaceae cyanobacterium | reverse complement strand
TGTTCAGCGTCCCGGCCATAATCATATCGCCGGGTTCGGTGGGGATAGGGGTACCTGTGGCAGCGATCGCCACTGCTCCCCCATCAGTGATCACTAAGCCCAAGTCGGTCTCTGTGCTGGCCACCATTTCGGGGATCGTTTGGGGCGGTGGTGCCGAAATCGGCTGTTGGGTTAGGTCTGTGGGTGGGTGTAAATCTGCCAGGGAGGTTATTTCTTGAACTTGACCATGGTCGCCGAGCTGGATGTGGGTGTTATCGGTGATGGCGGCGATCGCCACCTCTCCCCCCGGTGCCGTTACACTGCCCGTATTGACCACTGTTTCTCCGGTTAGGGTAATATTTCGATCTGGATTTACAGTTAAATTTGCAGCATTGATGATGGAACCCGATCGGCCTGCACCGTACTGTAATCCTGGAGCGGTTAAATTCATCGTGAGGAGGGGGGGGGCTTCAGGATCAACGGCGCTGAAAAATTGACCATCGGCAAAGGTGAAGCGATCGGCGGTAGTAGCGACAAACGATCCGGCCACATCCAAGGAGGCATCGGGACCGAAAACAATGCCATTAGGATTGAGCAAAAATAGGTCCGCATTCCCTAAAACCCCTAGACGGCCAAAAATATCCGAACGATTTTGGCCCGTCACACGATTGAGAATGGTCCCAATTCCTTCCGGGTTAGTAAAGTATGCCGCCCGTCCGGCCTCAATATTGAATGCTTCAAAGCTGTGGAACAGGGCACTACCTCGAATGGCCCCGCCGTCAATCCGGTCCCCGGACCACTCACCCCACTGGTCCGGTGTTACCACTGAGGATTCATCGCCTAAGGTCTGGTCTGGGACAATTTGGGCGATCGCTGGCGTGGTTATGACTATAATCCAACCCGTGGTGGTCAAACCTGTGGCGATCGCCGCCCACCCAAATTGCACAATTTTAGAAGCTGGAATCGCTAAAGCCGTTCGAGTCAAGAGGGAATCAGACATGGGACAGTCCTAGTTCGGTGAGAATACCTATCCCTAACGGTACGCGATCGCCCCCAGATTCAGCCCCAAAACGCGATACATCTTAACTTGACGATTCCGTGGGTCCATTAATTTCCCCCATCTTCTGGGGTATTTGGGGGACTAAACGGGTGAAAGTACTCATAAATTTGCTGGGCAAGGCGGGGACCAATGCCGGGAACTTCGGCAATCTGCTTGGCAGTGGCTTCCCGGATATAATCAATGGAGCGAAAATAGGCCAGTAGCTCCTTTTTTCGAGCGTGGCCAAGACCGGGGATGTCGTCTAGTCTGGAGCGCCTCATGCGATCGCTCCGTTTCTTCCGGTGAAAACTGACGGCAAACCGATGGGCTTCATCCCGCAACCGCCGTAGTAATTGCACTCCCGGTTGTTCCGCCTCCGTCACCAACGGTTGCGATTCCCCTGGCAGGAAAATTTCCTCCCGCTGCTTGGCAAGGCTGACCACCTTCACCTCTTCTAGTAAATTCATCTCCCGTAGCACCTCCACCACGGCGGAAAGCTGGCCTTTGCCCCCGTCAATCATCACCAAGTCGGGGAAATCCGCATCCTGTTCCACGGAGTTGGTGGCACTGGCGGATAACGGCAGCGTCGGTGCAGTCACCCGCTGTTTCTTTCGCTTAATGCCCGTGCGGAGACTGCGATCGGTGCTAGGGTCCACATTGCCCTCTTCATCTACCTTTTCGACGTTGGCGTAGCGCTTGAAGCGACGACGAATCACCTCCGCCATGCTGGCAAAGTCATCGGAATGACCCGATCGCACCGTGGGATTTTTGATTTTGTAGTGGCGATAGTGCTGCTTCGCTGGCAGTCCATCCACAAACACCACCTGGGAAGCCACCGCATCCGACCCCTGAATATGGGAAATGTCGTAGCCCTCAATCCGGTGGGGCAAGTCGGGTAAATCTAAGATATCCGCCAGATCCAGCATGGCTTGGTGATTGCGCTCGGCAAACCGCTGGGTCCGGGCCAATTCATACCCCGCATTGCGTTCCACCATTTCAATTAAGTCAGCCTTAGTCTGGCGCTGGGGCATGTAAATACTCACCTTGCGCCCCCGCCGTTCGGACAAATACGCTGCCAAAATTTCCTGCTCCGGTAACTCGTGCTGCACCAAAATATCCGAGGGAATTTCCAGGGGATCGACCTGCTGATAGTGTTCCTCCAACACCCGCTGCAAGATGGCTCCCGGTGTTCCCGCCTGGGCATCAGCGACAAATCCCAAGTGTCCCACCAGTTTTCCGGCTCGAATTTGAAACAATTGCACACAGGCGTGGTGGTCGTCGGCCATGAGGGCGATCGCATCCCGCATCACCGTATCGTTGGGCAAATTCACCTTCTGATCCGCACCCAACTCCTGAATCCCGCGAATCTGGTCCCGAATCCGCGCCGCCACTTCAAAATTCAGCACCTCTGCCGCCGCTTCCATTTGTTTGGTAAGAATGTCCTCTAGTTCCTGGGTGCGACCCTGGAAAATCATCGCCACCTTTTGCATGGTTTTGTGATACTCCTCTGGGGTAATCAGGTTTTGACACACACCAGGACAGCGCCCCATATCGTAATTTAGACAGGGCCGATCCTTAAACAGAGGTTTTTGCCGCTGCCGCAACGGAAACAAGCGTTTGACAATTCCTAGGGTCCGTCGCATTGCACCGACGTTGACGTAAGGGCCGTAGTAGCGATCGCGCTTCTGTCCACTCCCCCGCCGCCGCCGGGTCACAAAAATCCGAGGATAATCTTCCGACCAAGTGATACAGAGATAGGGATACTTTTTGTCATCCTTGAGCAACACATTGAAGCGGGGCTGGTGCTGCTTAATCAGGTTGGATTCTAGCGCCAGGGCTTCGGCTTCCGTATCCGTGACGAGGAAGTCGATTTCCACCACCTGCATCACCATCTGACCGATGCGCGGACTCAGTTGGTTCATATCCCGAAAGTAGGAGCGGACACGGGACCGAAGCTTCTTGGACTTGCCGATGTAGAGAATATTGTCCTGGGCATCCTTCATAAAATAGACACCCGGATTGGGCGGAATCTCTTTTAGCCGGGATTCCAGGCGATCGGGATCTTTCTTAAGCGTAGTCAGCGTTGAGGAAGTTGGAGATGGTGCCACGAATCAACTAACTATCAATGAATACAGCCTTACTCATTTAGTGTACATTACCCATCCAAAGAGGCAGGTCTGATTCCATCAATCCAACTTTCCGTCAGGGTATGCAACAGCTAAGTTGGCGATCGCGCAAGACCGAATTACGACTGACGTTGGACTTATGGTTTCAGGGTTCCTCCTTGCTTATAATGGATTTATGCTTGAACTGAAAAAATAGCTTCTGAGGAGATAGAGATATGATTTGTGACATTATCCTCAGCAAAAAAGATGACAAATATATCGCTCGTGCTAAGGAGTGGCCTGAAGTTACGGTTGTTGAAAATAGCCGGGACGCTGCCATTGATCAGCTTAGATTGCAGCTTCTTGACTACTTAACGAACAAAGTAGAAGTGGTTCAAGTTGACATTCCCCTATCGGCACAGCCT
>JAYKIC010000637.1:0-6957 GCA_035284985.1 Leptolyngbyaceae cyanobacterium | reverse complement strand
TTATCTATGATTTGTGGGGCGATGCCGTGAATGTGGCTAGCCGCATGGAGTCATCGGGGATTCCAGGCAGTATCCAAATTACTGAAACAACACGTCAAAAGCTTGAAAGTAAATATAAAATTGCAGAGAGAGGAATGATAGATGTTAAAGGAAAAGGAATAATGCCCACCCACTTATTGCTAGCGAAAGGACTGGGGTGACAAGGGTTGATCAGCAGAATGTCATTGGCCAGCAGAGTCGGGATATCAAGGGGGACGGGAATTTGAAGCGGTTTTAGGAGGATGTTGTTTCCGGTGCCAGCAACTGTTGTACCACCTGCCGCAAGTGATCCGGCGCAAACGGCTTCGTAATATAGGCGTTCGCCCCTGCCATACGTCCCTGGACCTTATCAAAAGGGGTGTCTTTTGACGTAATCATCACAACGGGCAGGGATTGAAATTGCGGAATCGTTCTCAAGGTGCGACATAGCTCTAGGCCGTCAATGTCCGGCATCATCACATCTAGCAGCACAACCGATACAGGCTTGCTGTAAATTAGCGTCAATACGTCAACGGGGTTCCCCGTTACTAAGACACAATAATCATCGTGGAGCGCATCCTGAATCAGCTTTTGCATCACAGGACTATCATCAACGGCCAAAATATAACGTTTTCCAGTAAGCGAACCAGCCATAGGACTAAAACCTGAAATACGGTTGTGAATAAAGAGGAACTGGCTTAGGAGCAATGGCACTGATTTAAGGATGAGTGGTAGATCAGAACCTCAGCGTTTCAAGACACTAAGATGCTAAGTTAGGGGGATTTCAGTGGCATCAGATCCAAGACTTCTATTTGTCTATCCCTAGAGTTCCCGTAAACGATAAAGGAAAGCTATTTCGTAACAGTTGTTTGTGATTATTCCCCAAGCTGGCCAAATATGTAGAAGCATTACTTATTCATTAGATAGGTTAGGGAAAGGGGGAATACTATGAAGGTAGAGGTAAAAGCGTAGGACTTTCATCATGTATAACGGCAGGCATATGAAGTCAGTATTTTTACTGTTATGTTTATCGACTTAAATGCTTAGTTCTGCTAGTGTTTACTAATAACAAAATCCTCATGAATTAGTATATTGCAACACATTCTTTTGTGTTATTACCATGCCTAATTTACAACCCGTGCTTAGTCACTGTTCCCAATCATCATTCGTGCCCACCAATCCTGGGTCAAATGTTATGGTTCATTCCCGTTCCGCAGCGTTTCATTTTTCGGCTATCAATCTGCTCAATAAAATTCAAGACATTTTAAATCAAGAGCAAACGCTTAGTACATTGCTTTCCCAGTGTGTTGACACCATTGAACAAACCTTGGCGGTGACTGCCTTGCATTTGTGGACGTTTAATCCACAAAATCAACTGCTGGAACTGTGTTGTCAATCGACAGGGGTGCAAGCGGCCCCGTTGTTTCCAGAACGTATCCCTTTGGGGTTATCTATTATTGGTCTAACTGCCGAAAATAAAACACCCTATATAACGGAACATCTAGGGCAGTGGCAGTCGGTATGCGTGATTCCGGTGGATAAGATTGCAGAGAATGCTTTTCAATCGTTTGCAGTATATCCCTTGTTGGCTGCGAATAAGTTGGTGGGGACATTAGCGTTATTTAGTACCCAGACTTTAACGGTTGAAACCCAACAAAGTTTAAGTTGGGCACTATCCATGATTGGGTATGCGATCGCCTATCACCAAAGCCAAATAGCCCTCCAAAGTCGGCAGGATACGGTTCTTCATCGCATTGCTAGCCAAATGCAAGATACCCTTGATTTGGACATCATCCTATCAGTTGCGGTACAGGAAATTCGAGATATTTTTCATATTGATCAGTGCAACTTTATTTGGTGTTGGTCTAGTAGAAATATGGATGAGATTGATCGTCAACTCTCACCCATGATTGCCATTACTCACGAAGCCAAGCGTCCCCATGTGCAAAGTTTACTAGGGGATTGTTCCACTCAACAAATGGAGGTGTTATCACAAAAAATTCTCAATCTTGAAGGTATTCAAGTCACTCAGCTTGATCAGGCCGATCATCTTGACGCGGCGACCCGTGCTTTGCTGCACGAATGGAATTTAAATGCCTGTTTACTCTATCCTTTGGAAACCCATTTGGGGCAGTGTGGGGCAATTTTATGTGGTCAGGTGAATGGGCCACGGGTGTGGACCGAGGTGGAATGTGACTTAATTAAGGCGATCGCCGGACAACTAGCTAGCGCCATCAATCAAGCTGAGCTTTATGCCCAGACTAAAGCCTCCGCCTTTGCCGCCCAAACCCAAGCCCATCAGTTGACCCAAACCCTAGAAAACCTGCAACAGACCCAAGCTCAACTGATTCAAAGTGAAAAGATGTCCAGTTTAGGGCAGCTAGTGGCAGGAATTGCCCACGAAATTAATAATCCGGTCAGTTTTATTAGTGGCAATGTTCATTATGCCCAAACCTATTTTCATGACTTAATGACCTTGATTAATGCTTATCAAAAGCATTACCCCATTCCTGACCCAGAAGTGCAAGCATTGATTGAAGATATTGATCTGGAATTTTTGGTGGAGGACTTGGAAAAACTATTACAGTCTATGGAAATAGGATCTGAGCGTATCCGTCAGATTGTTCTTTCCCTCAGAAACTTCTCTCGTCTCGATGAAGCTGAAGTAAAGCAGGTGGATGTGCATGAAGGGATTGACAATACGCTGTTAATTTTGCAAAATCGCCTGAAATCAAAGAACTCTAAACCCAAGATTGAGGTCATTAAATCCTATGACAGTGTGCCGTTAGTGAGTTGCTATGCTGGACCTTTGAATCAGGTCTTTATGAATCTGTTGAGCAATGCCATTGATGCCTTGGATGATTTGGAAACCCCACGCCAAATTCAGATTACGACGACAAAATCATCGATGATGGTTGGCAGTGAAAAAGTAGACTCTGTAAGAATTTCCATCGCTGATAATGGTCCTGGCATTTCCCCTGAAAATCTGCCCCGATTGTTTGATCCGTTCTTCACCACTAAGGAAATTGGTAAGGGCACAGGGCTAGGGTTGGCAGTGAGTTATCAAATTATCGTCGAGCGTCACCAAGGGAATTTTCACTGTGTATCAGAACAGGGTAAGGGGGCGGAATTTATAGTGGAAATTCCCTTAACCTTGGAGAATTGAACCCTTACTAAAAAGGGAGGGCAAAATCTTAGACGATTTAGACGATTCAGTATCAGTTAATTTGAGTCGGGAATGGCCCGTTTAGCCAAGTCATGGGCTGCATGGTTATAGCCTGATTGGGGGTGGGGAATCCGGCCCAAAAGAAAATAGGTTCTCATCATGCCTCGTCCTTTTACCGCAATTTCACCTCTGGGTTCCACGGCATATAACCCCTTCACTTGTTCATAGGTGGCGGCTGACAGGTGAATTTTGCCGACTTCGCCGTGGGACTCCATGCGACTGGCAATATTGACTGCATCTCCCCACAGGTCATAGCTATATTTTTTTAGCCCAATTACTCCTGCTACGACCGGACCCGTGTTAATGCCAATGCGGAGTTGAAACAGTTCACCATTCTCACGCTTGAACTGACGAATCACTAGTTGCATATCTAGCGCCATTTCTACTACACATCGGGCTGGATTTTTCCCTGGATCAATCACTCCACCAACTACCATGTAAGCATCACCAATTGTTTTAATTTTTTCGAGATGATGGTGTTCGGCAAGGCGATCGAATTCTGAGAAAATGCGGTTCAGCATGTCCACCAAACGAATCGGTGAAACTTGGGCCGCTAGCCCTGTGAAATCTACAATATCCGCGAACAAAATTGTGGCATTGTCAATGCGGTGGGCGATCGCCCCTTGATGATGCTTGAGCTGTTGGGCAATGCTGGCAGGCAACATATTTTGCAAGAGCTGATCGGACTTGATTTGTTCGGCCCTTAACTCCTCTTCTACCTGTTTACGGTTGTGAATTTCCGTGTGAATCCGCTTGAACATATTGCGAAAGGCCAAGGTCACTTCCCCCAGTTCATCCTCTCGTATCCGCTTGAGGGATTGGAAATCGGGCATATCGTCTTGACTGACCGCCTCCCCGGCAATGATCAAATCATCCCGCAAATGGAGCACCGGGGTGATCAAAATCCGTTCTAGGCCAATGAAGGCCACCAGGGTGACAAAGCCAGAAATGATCACCACCAAGCCTAGAATGCCTATCACATACCACCGTAGTTTGTTTTGGACATCCGTTGTGTCGTAGCGCACGATCAATGTGTAATCAGACCCGGTTTGTTCAGGGGACCACAAAACATCGTAGCGATCGCCCTGCTCAAACCCATACCGCAGCAGAGCATTGGTATTGACCGATTGGGGGTTGAGGGTCGGTTTTTCCCCATACTCGGCAGCAATTTCACCGTTGGCAGCATATAAGGCCGCCCCGACAATATTCAACTCGTCCACGGCGATTGTTTGAAAATAGTCTAAGAGTTGATTGGCTTCCGTGTCCGCCATACTGTTGGCCTTTACGGCTAACAGCACCTTCGTGGAGGTTTCCTCTAAATCGCGCAGCAGTGACTGTCGCCGTAATCGATAGGACGGCAGCAAAATGATTAATTCAATTGTGACAATGCTTAAGAAGACCCAAGCAACAATCCGTCGAGATAGCCGAGACGAGAGTGATTTATACATTGATTGGAGAGGGCCAATCATGGGATTTACGGGGGGAAGAATAGACAGTTGTATCTCATATCTCACGATTCAGACGCTGATGGCGATCATCCGGGGATTGTCCAAGGTTGTCCATCCACAGAGTCAACGTTATGCCAACTATTAGCAGTACACCCATCGCTATTCTACCTATTATTAGTTCACGGATGGAGGCTTTGCTAGAACTAGGAAACATTGCATAATTTTTAGCAAGGGGATGGGGCGTTTACCTTTCCATATCGCTGGTCAACTGGGAGTGGTGGATCAAGGGTGGAATTTCCGATTCCCTTTAGCTTTAGCAAAATCGCTGATCGTTCAACACCGAGGGGGATAACCCGTTAGCTTGGGGATGTTCCAACGGCAAGAAAATGGTCAACACCTCACCTTTTTGGGGCGTTTGCCGCACAATCAACTTACCTCCTAAGGATTGAAACAGATTTTTAGTGATATCCAGGTTCAAGCTCAGATTTCCAGTTTCCGGTTGGAACATCAGCAGTTCCCCCACCGCCTGTAAGGATGGGGCAAAAATGGAAGAGGGGCTGTTGGGGGTTACGGGAACACAGGCTTGCTCCCTGGGTGGATTGAGGGGTGGGGGAAGCCGGTGCTCCCTGGTGGCTGGTTCCCTAGTGGCCCTATCCATCGATTGCCCGTCAGCAGATGGGGGAACTGTAGCCGAGGCACTATTTGCCGCACTACCGGATGTGGGCACAGGGTTACGGGGTCTGGCCCAAAACTGGAGCTTCAATTGATGCCCTGCGGGGACCACGCTGAGTTGAATCAGTGTTCCGGCGGGTAACGTATGGGTCATGCGGTCCATTAGGCCAGTCAAGACTTGATCCAGTGTGGTAGGATCGCTCATCACATTGGGCAAGGATTGGGGCAAAATCACATCCAAGGTTAGGTTTCGCTGCTGGGCTTGTTGTTGCCAACGGTCAAGGTTTTGTTGCACCATCTGCCTTAAGGAGATGGTGGCTAGGGGGCTGGTGGGCCGATCCGTTGCGGCAGTCTTCAATTCCACGGCTTTGAAGATGAGACCAAACCGATCAATCTGCTTGGTGCATTCCCGGTCAATTTGCTGGAGCCGCTTGATCACTTTTGCCTCGAGGTTTTTGGCTTTCAGGAGGAGGCGGGTAAGGGTGCGAATGGTAGCCAGGGGGGTGCGGACTTCGTGGGCGATCGCTTTCAACAACTCCACATCTGACCCAATGGCGGGTTGGGGTACCTCATTCCCGGTTGTTGGGGCCGAGGACCGATGGAATGGAGAGCGATCGCCCCCCGTCCGATTGGCTGTATCAATAAACCGCTGGTTGGGTGCCACGACTTCTTGCCAGGAGATATCATCCAACTTGAGTCGTTCAACGCGATTGAGATTGAGGGGTTTACGGGTGTAGCGAGTTGGGTCTACTGGTGCAGCGGTGGCAGCCGTTTTGGGATGGGAGGGAGGCTGAGGAGTGAAGGGGCGATCGGGGCGGAATTGTCCATTGTGCGGTAAGACCGATTCCCGATGGGGATAGCCTCGCTGTCCGGTTGTTGCGACTCTGGTTTCCCGCCCCTGGGCCGCTAAAATGTGCAACATCATCAGTTGGTGAAAGTCTGCCACGAGCCGATAATCGGGAGTTTGGGGCGCAAATTGTTGGGCGATCGCATCCAAGGTTGGCAATAGGGACGGACGGGTCACTTTGAGCCGAGAGCGCAAGGCTTGCCAACTTTGCCACACCACGGCTGGGTCAAAGGAAATAAAACAGTGGGCGTGGTCCTGACCATCCACGCTCAGGGTTAGGACCACGCTGAGGGTGGGAGTTAAGACCAGACAGAAGGGTTCCGCCCCCAATGGATCATCGGGGTGAAGGGATAAGGTGGGAGGCGTTGTGGCTGAGGTTGTTTGCCCCTGCCCGTTGGCGGTTGCCATTCCCGTTGGGGCGATCGCCTGTCGAAAGGCTTCCGCTGAGGGCAATTGCCGAGGGGTTGCCCGCTGGGTGGGGTCATTGGTTAGGGTCCATTGGGCAAACCGGGGCAGGGTATTGGGTTGCACTAAAACCGGGAATGGCCCCGATAGGATGAATCCAGCTATACAGTTGCCATCTAGCACCATGGGACAGGTGTGGGGAGACGATGGGTCGTGGTGCGGGTTAACGGCGAAGGTATTAGTGGTTACGGGGACATGGATGGGGTCGGCAATGGGGTCAGGGGAATGGTGTTCTGGCGCTGGGGCGAACCCTTGATGGGATTGGGCATAGGGCTGATCCG
>JAYKIC010000636.1:0-4288 GCA_035284985.1 Leptolyngbyaceae cyanobacterium | reverse complement strand
CCACTTACCCCCCACCCACTCACTCACCCACCCATCACACCATGTCCGCTGAAACCATCGAGATCCTATCCGCCGACGAAATTCGCCGCACCATCAACCGCCTAGCCTCCGAAATTGTGGAACAAACCAGCGATCTTTCTCAGCTAGTTTTGCTAGGGATTTATACCCGTGGCGTTCCCCTTGCGGAAATATTGGCGCATCAAATCGAAGTGCTTGAAAATGTTCCCGTTGCCTTGGGCGCACTGGATATCACGTTTTACCGGGATGATCTGGATCAAATCAAGCTTCGCACACCCGCCAAAACCAAGATCCCCTTCGACCTATCCGATCGGATTGTGGTATTAGTGGACGATGTGATTTACAGCGGCCGTACCATCCGAGCGGCCCTTAACGCGGTCAATGATTACGGTCGTCCTAGAGCCATCCGCCTTGCCGTTTTGGTGGATCGGGGCCATCGGGATTTACCGATACACCCCGATTACACGGGAAAACATCTACCGACCGCCACCGAGGAAAAAGTGAAAGTCTGTTTTCAAGCGATCGATGGCCGAGATGCGGTGGAACTCATTGCCCGTCCTCGGTCCCATTAATCAGGGCTTGCTGAAAAAAAAACTATATAGCGGCTTTGCCGGAATCAGCCCCCCTGCCTACCTTTTTTGCGCTCAAATCCTCCTAGGAACAGCCATCTCCCCCATCAAAAAAACTCCTACCCGTATGAAGGTAGGAGTCCTTTAAAGGAATAACAATTTAAAGGAATAAGAAAAGGAAGTTCTAACTACAGCGTTTTCAGATATTCCACTAACGCCCACCGTTCCTCTTCCGACAGTTCCCGGCCAATGATACCTGGTCCCTTACCCTCTTCAAACGAGTGACCATTATTCAGGTTGCCGGGAAGGGTGGTATCAATCAACGTCCCACCAGGAAGATCCCTGGTCTCATAGCCCACCACAGTGGGATCAAACTCCTTGGAACCAACATAGAAAGTCTTCGTTCGTTTTTCATCGGGTACCAATATTTCATACAAATTGGGCACCGAGCCGTTATGTAGAAATGGGGGAGTAGCCCAAATGCCATTTAGTGGACGAGCTTTGTAGGCTAGGGGCGATCGCGCCAGATTGGGTCGGCCTCCATCATATTCGGCCCATTGTTCCGGGGGAATGCCTAGATCTTCGTAGCGTTTATTGGCGGTTTGTTTCACCACGAACGGCAACGCTTGCCCTGCCCGCACAATGCCATGCTCATCAAAATAGTCTGGCCCTTGTATACTGCGGGGTTGGTCCATCAACGTTTCCATGTTGATCGTGCTTTCATACCAGTTCTTCGCCGTAGTCGGATCGGTGCCGATGTCATAGAGATTTTTCATCGTCACTTTGAGGTACTTAGGATCTTGTTCTACCAACGCCTGGTAGTATTCTGGATTCATCGTTTCCAACTTGGGCAGGTAGTTGGGGTCCATATAGGCCAACGTAGTCCAGTTGTCATCAGCCATGAACTGTTCAGAATCCATCGGCGGTAGGTGACATTGCTGACAGTTCTTTTGATATAGTTCTTTCCCCTTAGCCGCTTTTTCGGTATCAATGGGACCAAGAATGTTTTCGGGCCACTGGGGTGCGGCTAGCCCTGTGAAAATACTGTCCTTGGCAATCAATTTCTCAATTTTATAAAGATTGACCACATCCACATTGGAGCGATATCGCTCTGCCTCTGGAGCATTGGGATCAAGCTGAACACGGGAAAATACACCCATGGCTTCTCCCGCATTACGGGTCATGGGTTGCATTACCGAACCGTTGTATTGCACCCAATCAAACCAAGGGGAGGACCAAATATGAGGGTAGCTGACGGGGGCATCGGCAACACGGTAGTTGTCCAAATTCAATTGGGCACCGAAGACAAAATTATCGATGCGATCGAGGGCATCTAACCGGGCAAAACCTTCAGGCGGATAAAATTTCCCCGTCAAATCCTGCTGTTCTTTAGCACCACTGACTAAGGTTTTGAGTTCTGCCTTGAGCGCCGTTTTCGCGGCTGGGGTAGCGTTATTCCCTAAGACGTTTTGGGCAAAGCGATTAAACCGGAAGGGATCGAGTTCGGTGAGAAAAAGGGCCAAGCCTGTGGCTGCTTTGAACTTGTTAACATCGGTAACGGCAGGACCGCCTTCAGTACGAATGCCTTTGCCTCGGAAATTGATTTGTCCAGTATGGCAAGCCGCGCAGGTAAAACCAATGACATCATTCGTTTGATTATTGATTGGATTCCAAAAGTTTTCGGTTTTGGCAAAGCCCACGGGCAGGGCATCGGGATTGTCAGGCCGGGGACCATCGGAGAGGAAACCAAACCCAGCCATGAAGGTGGGATCAATCAATGGTGGCACTGCCCGGAGTAAGGGATCGAGTCTGGGTTGTTCGAGGGCGATAAACCAGTCATAGGGAATAACAGCTTCAAAGGCGGACCCTTGGGGAACGTGATACCACCATTGCCATTCTTCTGGAGTCCAGTTCTGATTGACCCACACCACGTCTACCGGGTCTACCGGGGGAACCTTAATTTTGGAGTCAATCCAGGTATTAACAGCAAAGGGGACGATCGCCACCAAGGCAACCAAGGCGATCGCCATTCCGATCCCCCATTTGGTTACAGTATTCATATTTTCTCCTAGGCATCCATCCAACCGCACTGAGCGAGGATGATATAAGACACAACAATAATGGAGTATTAGTACTACACAGCCTCTACTTTTCAAGCATTGGCTTCAGACAGGAAAACACTTCTTGCAATGGTATGAGGTGTTCTTTCCAACTCAACACCAACGTCATGTTTCTTTAAGTTATTTAAGCCATTGGCTCAAGTCCCTTATTGGAAGACATGCAGCAATCATTAAGTCAAGTAATAGTCAGTAATTATCCTTATTTTTATAGATTGCGTAAAAACACCTGTTTAATCCGAGTTACGATTGGGAACATTAAAACTGAGATCAGCATCGCCTGCCTGCTGAGTTAGCCATGTTCGTACATGTTGGGATGGGCAAAACAAGGGGATGGGGCGATCGCCACCTCTGACACCATCCTCTATTAGCCACTATCTGTCCACAACAGAACACATCGCATCTATACTAAACTAAGGAGAGTTCCATGAGCCTTAACCCCGGAGATATCGGGTTTGTCCAATACAACGCTGACGGACCCCAGAATTTTGCCTTTGTCACCCTGGTTGATATTGCTATCAACGAAGAAATTAAATTTACCGATCGAGGATGGCTCAGCGATAATTCTGGCTTTTCCAACCAAGTAGGCGATAGCACCCTTACCTGGACAGCCACCAGTCCAGTCGCAGCAGGTACAATTGTCACCATTTCAGGTGGGACAGCATCTACAGGTAGCCTCAATGCCATCCTCTTTAGCTTGTCCACAGGCGGTGACCAAATTCTGGCTTACCAAGGGACGGATGCTGCGCCGACGTTTATCGCTGCCATCAATAACGACAATTTAGCTGGTACGTTCCCGACCTGGGATGCAGGCACCATTTCCCAGAATACATCGGCTCAACCCGAAGGACTGGATAACTATACCTCAGTTGCCATTAATGAACTAGATAACGCTAAATACAATGGCTCAACCTTGACGGGCGATCGCGCCACCTTACTCCAAGCGCTTAATAACCCAGCCAACTGGATAGGGGATAATACTGTTGTCCAAAGTTTTACAGATTCTTTTCTTGTCACAGCCAGTACTGACAATGTTGCCCCAACAGTCAACACACTAACCCCAACCGATGGAGCATCAGCAGTTGCCACAGGCGAGACCCTGGTAATTGAATTTAGCGAACCGATCCAGAAATTCACAGGCACTCCCACCAATAATCAGATCTACATTAAAAAAGTCAGTGACAACTCAACGGTAGACACCATCGCCGTTAGCAGCAACCAAGTCAGCATCAATGGAGAGACCGTCACGATTGATTTGACCAGCACTCTCCCCCCAAGCCAGGCTTACTATGTTCAAATTGGCAACGAAGTCTTTAAAGATCTCTCCGGCAATGCCTATGCAGGGATTAGCGACACAACAACTTGGAACTTTACAACAGAGGCAGACACCATCGCTCCTAGCGTAGTGATCCAAAACGCACCTGCCACCCGCAATACTTCTCTCTACACGGTTACGTTCCAATTCAGTGAAGCCGTTACAGGCTTTGTATTGGGTGATATCTCGGTCGCTAACGCCACAGCCAGTAACTTTGTTGCTGTCGATGGCAATACCTATACCGCTGATATTACCCCGACTGGAGCCGG
>JAYKIC010000635.1:0-33127 GCA_035284985.1 Leptolyngbyaceae cyanobacterium | reverse complement strand
CAATTCCAAACGTGGGTTATCTAAATGCAAACATTGCATCCCGAAGAAAGTGGAGCTATTATAGCGCACTCCAGTTATCGGTCATGGAACCGATGGTTTTGGCAGGAATGGTGGGGGGCGATCGCTCCTTGCCATCCAGACAAAGGTGAGGCGCGATCGCCCCCCACCATTCTTGCCAAAACCACTGGTTCCCTGTCCGATAACTGGAGTGCGCTATAATAACTCCACTTTCTTCGGGATGCAATGTTTGCATTTAGATAACCCACGTTTGGAATTGATTGTCCGTGATTAACCCTGACCCTTCACCCTCTCCCGCACCATTAGATACCACCACCCCATCGGTTGCCCCGGCCCAATCTACCGATCATCGCTATGGCGATCGCGCCATCCGCCAAGCCGCCGAAGAACCCTTGGAAAAGTGGCCCAATCCCAGCACCAATCCCTACGTGATTCATCTGGAGCATCCAGAGTTTACGGCCCTGTGCCCCCGCTCCGGTTATCCCGATTTTGGCACCATCGTAGTAGATTATTACCCCAAGGATTGGGTGGTAGAACTGAAGGCGTTTAAGTTATACATTAATTCCTTTCGCGATCGCCGCATCAGCCATGAGACAGTCACGAACGAGGTGTGCGATCGCCTTTGGATTGAACTGGCACCCGTGGGCTTGCGGGTAATTGGGGACTACACCCGACGCGGCGGCGTGAAAACCGTGATCACCGTTTGCAAGGGCAACTGCCAACTCTTTGCGCCCTACACTCAAAATCCATTGTGAATTTCCGTTCTCATAGCAACTGAGGCATACAAAAGTGAATCGTCCCAAAATTCTGCGGCCCGATGAAAGCTATACCTTTTCCCGTTATGCCGAACTACCCTACGAACGGGATGAGATATTGGCGGATTTGGGCGGCACGATTTCCAGCGATCATTTATCGTGGCCCAGCTATTCTGGGAATCTGGATTTGAGGAATTTGCGCGATCGCCTCAATGCCGCCTTCCAATTTACCACCATCAGCAGTGAGCAAGCCCGTCGAGAATTTTTGATTGCGCCCTTATTGAGTGAAATTTGTCAGTATACCCACCAAAAAGTGAGAGTGGAGTACACCTTAGTGGTAAATAACTGGCTCAAAGGCTCCCTAGATTACTATTTCCAAGCCAGTAACTTTCTCATAATTGAAGCAAAACGCGAAAATATTTATACCGGATTTACCCAGCTAGGGGCTGAATTAATCGCCCTCGATCAGTGGATCGACAGTGATGCATCCATGCTATACGGCGCAGTCAGCACGGGTCAGATTTGGCAATTTGGCCAATTCCAACGCCACCGCAAACATCTCACGGAAGATTTGACCCTCTACCGCATTCCTGAAGAACTAGACCCCATTGCCCGAATTCTCCTAGGTATTATTGCCACTGACGAGTCGCCCAATTATTTAAGCGAGAAACCGTCACCCTAATCGCAAGTTGGTGCAGTTCTGTACTTACAATAAAGGGTGCGATACTCCGGATGGAGTGGCGTTGCGCCATCGCAATGCATTGTCTTGGGCTAACAACCCAAGCCCGACTCTCACAGTTAGCACTGAAATGAGATAGGGTAGGCCACAGAGGGAACCTGTGAGGAGGAAAAGACCCGGTGAATATTGTTGAAGTGTTGAGAAATGGTGGGCCATCCATTTGGCTACTCGTTTTTTTGTTTGTACTGCTGTCATTTTTAGCCCTGACCACTATTATCGAGCGCATATGGTTTTGGTCTAAGATCCTGACCCGTGAGCGGGAAATTGTCGGGCGGGTATTGGAATCAGCACGGCGGGAATGGGAGGCGGCCCGGGAAATTGCCCGACGGTCCCTCGATCAGCCTATCGGACGGTTTCTCTATGCCGCCTTGGAATTACACAACCCGGAACCGGAAATCTTTCAATTGGCCCTACAAGCCTCTGCTGATGAGGAATTAGCCGCCATGCGTCGGGGCGAAAAAATTTTGGAAGCGGTGATTGCGATCGCCCCACTCTTGGGCTTGTTAGGCACCGTATTGGGGCTAATTCGGTCCCTGGGGTCCATTCGTTTGGGCGACTTGGGCACCACCTCCACCGAAGGGGTAACATTGGGGATTTCCGATGCCTTGGGGACCACGGCAGCAGGTCTGATCATCGCTATCCTTAGTCTGGCTTTTTATCGGATTTTCCAAAGTTTGGTATTGAGCCAAGTCAAAATTTTTCGCCAAGCCGGGAATGAATTGGAGCTTCTCTATCGCAAGGATTGGGCTTACCAAAAGCAGCAGGGACACACTGGCTCAGAGTTGACGGGAAGAGGAGGGGGCGATCGCTTCCCCCAATCCGCCCCCTCTCCCAGCCCGGAAACGAGCCGCCCGATCGGGTATCCGTCACCCCTCTCTAGCAAAGCTACATCAACGCCACCAGCGACCGAGGGCACATTGGCGGACACCCCTAGCCCAACCGTCAGCCCGACGACCGCCCCCCCGACCCCGACCCCTGATGCTCCAGCTACCCCGGCCCCATCATCCGATGCCGAAACCCAATCTTGATGATCCAAATTCCCCAGCCTTATTGACAATCCTTGACCCATCCACCTACGAAATAAGTAGTAAAAGCGGCAATGAAACTTAATTTCGACACCCCCAATGATGATGCCCGGATTGAAATCCTGCCCCTCATTGATGTGATTTTCTGTATTCTGACCTTCTTTATTTTGGGCGCAGTTAGCCTAACCCGCCAATCTGCCATCGGGGTCGATTTACCTAGCGCAGCCACCGGAGCGCCCCAGATGCGGGAAACCCTATTGGTTAGCCTTGACCCCATCGGTCAACTTTATCTTGAACAAAGTCCGGTGAGTCGGGAGCAGTTGACCGAGTTGCTGATTCAGGAACGGCTGACCAATCCTCGCAAGCTCGTGGTGCTGTATGCCTCCCGGTCAGCCCGGTACGATGATGTGGTGGATGTGCTAGATTTACTGCGGCAGGAGGTGGGTAGCGATCGCGTTGCCCTCGCTACCCTCCCGGAAACCAATGACCCCCCCAGCCCAGATAATACCCTCCCCCTGTTTCCGGGTAGTGACCCCAATGGGTTAGACAATACGGTGCCCCCCTTCCCTGGCGTAGATGAAAATTTTGATTTTAATGATTTGAATGATCCCAGTAACGGCAATGGGGTGGACAGTACGAATGAGCTTGACCCTGACCTGTTGCAGCCTGATTTCACCCCCTTAGAACCAGAGATCCCGTTAGAATCAGAGGATAACTCTAGCGCCAATGAGTAGCGCCAATGAGTCCCTATTAATTTTTTCTAGGGTTGGGGGCAAGGGGCAAAAATCCCCTCTAAAATTAAAACGGGGTTAGGAAGGGAAAATAGGACCAACGCCATGACACTAGCCAAGGCCAAGTTAATTGATGTGGAATATCAGTCCAGCGAAAACCACGAAAATCATATTGATTTTATGTTTAATCCAAATGAATTGAGCTTTAGCCGCTCCATTAGTTTGGAACAACCCCAAGGGGCTAGCACTAATACTGGAGAACCCAAAACCAGCTTTAAGCACCCCAACCCCTACTCGCTCACCATTAGTAACATTGTGCTAGACACCTACGAAGATCAGGTGAGTGTGCGTCCCTATATTCGCAAATTTGCCCGTGGGGTGGAATTTATGCAGGATGGCGAGGAAGCCAACAAACGGCCTCCCATTTATCTTTTTACTTGGGGTGCAAATGAGTATTTGCGTTGTTTCGTCAAGACCCTGAGTTTCAAGCTCACCCTATTTTTGCCGGACGGTACCCCCGTTCGTGCCCTCGTGGATTTGACCCTAGAGCAGGTGGATGAACCCACCCCGCGTCCCGGACAGTCTGCTCCGGCCCTCAGTGCCGCTCAACGGGCGGCTTCCGGGCGAGAACGGTTTATATAAATGGAGTCAGTGTTGCGATGTGCCCTAGCCGCTATATTTCCGAACCCATTATCCAGATTGATGGTAGAACGCCCCCCGACGAAATCATGGCGGCGTTACTGGAAGATTTGCTGCAACTGTCGGTGGAGGAGAGTCTACATCGACCGGGCATGTTCACGTTGGTGGTGCGATCGCCCTATTTCCCTGGACAGGCAGAAGAATCAAACCTACGGGATAAATACGAGAGTTTTTTCAAGATTGGTCAAGTGGTCAAAATTGGCTTTAAGTCCAGCACCACCGAGTCAGTCGAATTTGACGACCAAATTGAGGGTACGGTGATTGAAGGGGAGATCACCGCCATGGAAACCCACTTTACCTCCGGTGCCCAAGCACCCCTGATTATTCGGGGCTATGATGTCTCCCATCGGTTGCATCGCGGTCGCCACAATCGCTCCTTTCAAAATTATACTGACAGCGACATTGTTTCGGAAGTGGTCCAGGAAAATGGGATTCCCCTGGGTACGGTGGATAACAGCGGTGCCCCCCATGATTATGTCTTCCAATCCAACCAAACCAATATGGAGTTTTTGCGGGACCGGGCAGCGCGGAATGGATTCGAGCTATTTGTGGAAAATGGCAAGCTCAGTTTCCGTAAACCCAATGTGAATAGCACACTCAATCTACGTTGGCTTAAAGAAATCAGTAGTTTTCAAGTTCAGGTTAACAGTGCTGAGCAGGTGGGTAGTGTGGAAGTGCGCGGTTGGGATTACACTAAAAAGCAGCCCTTTGTCGCCACCCGGAACTCTGCCAACGTTCTAACTGAGACGGATCAGGGCCGGGGAAAAGAAAGTAGTAGCGCCTTTGGGGGAAAGCCTTCCTCACCCACGCTGGTGGTAGTCGATCAGCCTGTATTTAGCCAAAAAGAAGCGGACACGATCGCCCAAGCCCTGATTGATGAGCTGGGCAGTGAGTTTATCCATGCGGATGCGATCGCCCAAGGCAACCCCGACATCCGCCCCGGCAAAGTCATCACCCTCGACGGCATGGGCAAATACAGCGGCGACTATTACATCACCGAAACCCGTCACCTATTCATCGAGCGGGTTTACACCACCGAATTTAGCGTCCGAGGATTGCGGGGGGGCGATTTATTGTCACTCCTCACACCACCCAACCGCCCCCAACCGGGACAGACCCTCCTCGTAGGCAGAGTCACTAATAACAATGATCCCCAAGGCTGGGGCCGTGTCCGGGTGAAATTTCCCACCCTCACCGAAGAGCATGAAAGTAATTGGGCTAGGATTGTCGCCCCCGGAGCTGGTCTTAACCGAGGCTTTGATTGTTTGCCTGAAGTGGATGATGAAGTTTTAGTGGCGTTTGAACATGGGGACATTCGCCGCCCTTATATCATTGGGGCTGTCTGGAACGGCAAGGACAAGCCTCCAGAAGCAGTCCAGGATTCTGTCGCCGATGGCAAAGTCCGCCTCCGCACCTTCAGAACTCGCACAGGTCACACCCTGCAATTCAGGGAAGAAGACAAAGGTGGTTCTAAAAAAGGCGTGTATTTAGACACCACCGGAAACCATCATTTTTCTCTCAACGATAGTGATAAGTTTGTGGAATTAAAAACCAATGGTGGCCATACCCTTAGAAATGACGATGCCAACAAAACTATTAGCCTCACGTCCACCGGAGATATCACTATCAAAGCAGGGGGGACGGGAACCAGCAATAAAATTAGCCTCAATGCGGGAGAGATCAGCCTCACTGGGACTCAGAAAATTACTCTCACTGTTGGGGCCAACAAGGTAGAACTGTCTATGAGTGGTATTACGATTCAGGCAGGTACGACCGTTAAAATTCAAGGGGGGGCGATGACCGAGGTGAAAGGGGGAATCGTCCAAGTGCAAGGGGGATTGATTAAGCTGAATTAAGCCTACTTTTACACAGAACGGAACCCCAGACCAGAATTAAGCTAGAAGTACGATAGAACTATGAAACTAGGTGTGATTGAAAGGAAGAGCGATCGATGACGTTTCCAGCCGCACGAGTCACTGATATCACCGCTACCGGAGATAATGTCTTGCCACCCGGTACACCCAATGTGTTAATTGGGGGAATGCCCGCTGCCTGTGTTGGGGATATGGTCTACGGTCCAGTGATCAACTACGCCCCTGGCATTATCTCCACGGGCGCATTTACGGTTTTGATTGGTGGACGACCCGCCGCACGGATCACATCGATGGTTAATGGTCTGACCATTGGTCCCCTAGGAGTACCGATCCCCGTCGCCACAACGATTGTGAAGGGACAGCCCAATGTTTTGGTTGGCGATATGGGCACTCCGGTGCCGCCGCCGCCAGCGGTACAGGCTCAGATGGATGCGATGAAGAAGGAATCGGAGGAAAAGCAGAAAGAGTTAGAGGAAAAACAGAAAAAAGAGCAAGAAGGATAGGGGTTTGTGATGGCGATCGCCCCCTAAAATCGTGTAAGGAAAAGGCGATCGCCCTCTTCTTTCCCCCACACTGACCTATCTTTTCGGGGGGATAATCGCTAAGGCAGAGGGGCGATCGCGCCCCTAGCCCCTCCCACTTCCCCTCCTGGGAGGGGCTAGGGGTGGGTCACAATCCCCACTTCCCCACTCCCATTTCCCCTCCCAGGAGGGGGATAAATTCTAGTTTGAGGTATTTATCAACTGCTAGCTCCCCTCTTGAGAGGGGTCGGGGGTGTGTTACTAATGTTGACGCTAAACACATACAAGGAGGGCTAGGGGTGGGTCACAATCCCCACTCCCCACTTCCCCACTCCCACTTCCCCTCCTGGGAGGGGCTAGGGGTGGGTCACAATCCCCAACCCCCAACTCTAAATTTCTACAGAAAAATAATAAAGAGGCGGAAGGCGGAAAGAAAAAGAACAAGAGTACTAAGGGCTACGGAGTCCTGGGGCGGAGACAACAACACGGAAACCGATGTCGTAGTAGCGATGGGCGGGAATACGATCGTTACGATACGCGGAACGACAAGCAGCCGGATTGAAGAGCCAAGACCCGCCGCGTATAACTGTCCGATCGCTGTCTCTGCCTTCGATCCAGGCACTTCCATCTGTCGGTGCCTCTTCATAATTTGAATGCCAGTGATCCGCACACCACTCCCAGACGTTGCCATGCATATCATGCAAGCCAAAGGCATTGGCATAGCGAAAATGGTCTACAGGGGTGGTTCGCTTTCGATATTCACCTTTGGGGCCATCCCCATACGTGTAGTCACCATCGTAATTGGCTAAGTCAGTAGAGATGGTCGGACCAAAATAAAATGGGGTTTCGGTTCCAGCTCGGCAGGCATATTCCCACTCAGCCTCACTCGGCAAACGATAGTTTCGATTCGTATGCTGGTAGAGACGGGCACAAAACTCCACTGCATCATGCCAACTGACTCGCTCAACCGGATGGGTATCACCCTTAAACTCAGAGGGATCAGCCTCTAAGCGTTGATTCACCTCTGGCATCCCAGCAACCTGTTTCCATTGGGCCTGCGTCACGGGGTAGCGGCCCATAAAGAATTGCGGGAGAGTAACTTCATGCTGTGGACCTTCATCGGATTGGTCTCGCTCATCCTCTGGAGACCCCATCATAAACGTCCCAGCCGGAATCAACACCATATCCATCGTGATGCCTCCGCCCAGGTCTTCCACATAGTATTGAGTCCGTTTCCGTTCGGGAACCAGCGTGAGTTCAGCCATGAGGGGTGCGTTCGCTTAAATAAGGGGTGGAGCCAGACAACTCTTCGGATAATCCTACCAAGACCCCTGGCTCCGGTTGATATTTGGATCACACATCCTCTCCCCACTTATTCTCCTCCTGGGAGGAGTCAGAGGTGGGTAAAGTCATGTCATCACTGGAATAGGGCTGGACTCTTCACTTGCACGCCTGACAGATTCCCACCTGCCAGTTCTGGCCAAAGGCTCTTCACCTTAAACGGAAGAGTGTTTCTCCTGCCGGAGACGCTGACGCGAAGGGGCGGAGACAACAACACGAAAACCAATGTTGTTGTTGCGATTGTCGGGAGTTTGATTGTTACGATACGCGGAACGACAATTATCAGGATTGTTGTTCCAAGACCCGCCGCGTTTATCTGCCTATCCCATCATTTACGGTAAAACATCACCTCCCCTATCTCAGAAAAATACGGAAAGTTTTCGGGGTTGACCAAAACACCCCTCTGGGGAGGGGCAGGGGGTGGGTTCTGCTTGCTCAACACACGAAAGATGACCCACCCCTAGCCCCTCCAAGGAGGGGAACCGGAGACTGACCATACACACAACTTCCAACACCCACAAATCAACCAACACCCCTCCTTGGAGGGGCAGGGGGTGGGTCAAATGCCACACCAAAAGCAGGGGGGACACACGAGCGGGGGGGGGACGATTGTGACCCACCCCTAACCCCTCCGAGGAGGGGAACCGGAGACTGACCATACACACAACTTCCAACACCTACAAATCAATCAACACCCCTCTGGGGAGGGGCAGGGGGTGGGTTCTGCTCCACCTTTGAACATCGAGACTCAATCCATTGCTGAATCGCCGTGAGCACCTGATCCGTTTGATGGAGCACCTCCCGATCTTGGAATCTTAAAAACTGTACACCAAAAGACTCAATTCGGGATTGACGGATACGATCGCGCTCTTGAGCTTCAGCACTATCATGGGAGGAACCATCAATCTCGATCGCCAGCATGAGAGATTTGCAATAGAAATCCACAATAAATTGGTCAATGGGGCGTTGGCGATCGAAATCATAGCCCATCATTTGCTTGCCCTTGAGATGTTGCCATAGTTTTCGCTCCCCTGCGGTCATGTTTTTACGCAGTTGTCGGGCACGTTCTTTCAGCTTTGGATTGTAGGGAATGATGGGATAAGGCATAGAAAAAAGAGTGAATAGGTGCTGCTCTAGTGTTCCCAAAAGCAGGGGGGACACACGAGCGGTGGGGGGACGATTGTGACCCACCCCTAACCCCTCCGAGGAGGGGGACAAGAGGCAGATAGACGGAAAGAAAGAGAACAAGAGTACTAAGAGCTACTGAGTCCTGGGGCGGAGACAACAACACGAAAACCAATGTTGAGGTTGCGATTGCCGGGAGTTCGATCGTCACGATACGCGGAACGACAATAATCAGGATCGAAGCCCCAAGACCCGCCGCGTAGGATACGGGAGCTTCCACGAGGAGTATCGACCCAAGCACTGCCATCGGTTGGGGGATTGGCATAACTAGCATGATCGTCATCCTCACACCACTCCCACACGTTTCCGTGCATATCGTGCAACCCAAATGCATTAGGAGCATTTAAGCTACCGACAGCGATCGTCTTTTCTCGATATCTACCTTTAGGTCCATTGTTATAGGTGTAATTGCCATTGTAGTTAGCCACATCCGTTGTAACCGTTTCACCAAAATGAAAGGCCGTCGTGGTTCCGGCTCGACAGGCATATTCCCATTCGGCTTCACTAGGGAGACGATATTCGTGCTCCGTATAGCGAGACAACCGCTGGCAGAATTCTACGGCATCATTCCAAGACACGCTCTCTACGGGTAAATTATCGCCTTTGAAGCGGGAGGGATCAGCGTCCAACTTTTGATTCACCGCATCCATTGCTGCTACCACTTTCCATTGAGATTGGGTAATCGTGTATTTGCCCATGTAAAACGCTGACACGGACACTTCATGCTCCTGACTTCCTTCACCCATGATGAAGGTACCAGCCGGAATCAACACCATCTCTAAACCCACATTATTGGTCAGGGGTTCCACGTACCGTCGGGCTTGAGCGGGATGACGCACAGCAACCCAACGCTGTTGCTGCTGCTCCAAGGTGACATATTCAAAGTCAATCGTTTGAACCGCTGGTGTAGCCGCACCAATATCTGTAGTGGGGATTTGGATCTGTAGCTGAACCGTGTCAAACTCCAAAGGTTGCAACGGTGGAAATCTTGCAAACAGATCAGAGTCCATCACCCACTCATTCACCCCTTCTACTACCACATCTGCTAATGCCGCAAAATCCCCCCCCAACTGGTACAACACTCCAGTCGTAATCCGAGCAAACGGTAGAATGGCATCCTGTTGAGCTTGGTCCCACTCCTTTTGAGGCAACAACAACGCGGAAAAATGCTTGATCGGGGGCAAACCCAAACGAGCAGCAATGGCCTGGGATAACTCATGTAATACCGCCTTCGCATCCTCCACGGAGGTTAACTGATTTAATATCTCTCTCACTCCGGGCACAAAAGCATAATGCCTCCCATCCTCTCCCCCATCCCGATCCCCATCAGAGTCGTCCGAAAATTGGGGTGGAGTACCCGCTGCGGTACTCCACCCCAATTTTCGGACAGGTCTATCAGACGAAGCCATTGAAGCCAACAGCCCACTACTGTAAACCTCGGCCACATGGACATAATTAGATTCTGGCAACAGAGTCTCTTGAATCAAATGCACCACAGACAAGTCCACCGGAACCACCGCCATCATCATCGCTAATCGTTGGGCCAAGGGAGAAGCCGTCGCAAAAAAGTACTCCACCCGTTCTGCTGCCGACGCTTCCACTCCAAAGCGAGACCCCGACCGCCGAGGCCGATGAGGATCGCCCACCCAGGCACGATCAAATAACCGGGCCGAGGCTTGATAGTCACTCCGTCCGGCAATCACCTGTGCCCACTGTTTTAACGCCGAGGCCAACAACGGCATCACCGGGAGTAACAAGGCATGGGGAGCCTCAACCCGCTCCCAAAGGGGCACATCATCCATCACCAACCGGGAATTGGGCACACCACGGGATCGAGCATGAACGCTCAGCCCATAGCCCAGATCAAGCGCACTCTCCGGCCACAACCACTCCGGCAACAACTGCACAACGGCTGTCGGCATTTTGTGACTCAAACGATGTAACCACCCATACCAGTCCATAGGGGGCGATGCCGTATCTGTCGATTCCCACACTTCCCCTGACCATAAGGGCGATCGACAGTCACTCACCACCATAATCACACTACGCCCAGAGGCTGAGATCAGCTCATCCAAGCTCCGACCCGACCCAGACTGCCAATCTTGATGTCGAGGCCAGATGCGCGGACCATCGTTTCCCTGTTTTAAGGTCCAACTCCGCACGGTGCGAAACGCCCCTTGACGCTCCAGAATGTGACGAAAGTCCTTTAGGGTAGACTGCCAAATAAAACTAAAGGGGGATGCTTCAATCACCAGTTCTAGGTCCAACCATCGCTCCAAGGCAGGTTGAAGTACGGGTACCCAAATATCTTGTCGAGCAATCTGATCCACCGTCGCCGCCTCATCAATCATCTGACGCGAGGGCGACGGCACCTTCCGACGCAATGGCCGCAATGCCCGACCAATATCACGAGCCTCACGCAACGCCGGAGCCTCCTGTACTTTGATCGGCAAGCCTTCGTCCTTGAGCGATTCAGGATCGACCCCATCAGACTTTGTTGGGCCAGACTCTAAATATGCATTAGCGGCGGGCAATCCTACGTCACTCGCGTCATCAAAGCCAGACGGTATCGGTTCTGGTCCCTCAGACACTTTTCTAGCATCAGTCTCTGGAGCCAGAGTGGGCAGCGATTGCAGGAGATCAGCCTGACCAGACGGCAACTGCAAAGCCAACCACAACGCATCCAAAATATCCTCGTCATTCAACAAGGGAATTGTCTGAGGCTGCCCCTCCTCGCCAACATCATCACCCAGGAGACCAGAGGCTTTGAAGATAGCCAGCAAATCCGCCAGCATGGGCTAACCCTCACTTTCCAAAGAGGATAATAGCCGTTGGATGAGTTGTTCTCGATCATCCCCCACCAACTCCCGCCCACGAGTCACCATAAACAGCGCATTGAGCAACTGATCTGTGGCCAACTCGCCTTTTTTCCGTGCCTCAATAAACCGAGTAATTAAGGTTTGAACCGACGCATCATCGATAGACACATCATCATCCCCCAAATGAGCCGTAATAATTCGTTCCAAATCGTCCTTATCTGGTTCCCGAATTTGCAGTCGCAAGCAACGGCGGAGAAACGGGGGAGGAAATTCCCGTTCGCCATTGCTGGTTAAGATCACCAGCGGAAAAGATTGGCAAGCGACCCGCCCGCCTTGAATGTTAGTGTAGCGTTCCACTGCTGTCACCTCTTCTTCATCGGTATAAGCCGTTCGGACTCGTACCGACATCGGCACTGCATCAGAGGCTTCATCCGGTTCCAAGCGCACCAACTCTGGAATCTCAAACCGACCTTCTTCAAAAATCGACAGCAAATCATTGGGCAAATCAATGTCGCTCTTATCGATCTCGTCTACTAACAGCACACGGGGTCGCGCCGATGGCAACAATGCCGTTCCCAATGGTCCCAGGGTCAAGTATTTACCGATGGTTTCCGACTCTGGCTGAATGGGCGGCTGGCTTTTCTGCGTTTCCGACCCTGGCTGAATGGGCGGCTGACCTTCCTGCTGTTTCACTGCCTGCAACCGACCAATCGCATCATAGCGGTACAAACCATCCTGCAATGTGGTGCGTGTCGTAATCGGCCAGTATAAAACTTCTCCTAGATTTAACTCCCGTGCTACGGCATACGCCAAGGATGATTTTCCCGTTCCGGGCTTTCCCGTAATCAGCAACGGTCGCCGCAAATACAGCGCCGCATTCACCATTGAAATTTCTTCATCACGGGCCTGAAAGGTTTCCCCGCGCCGCTTTCTCCGACTCACTCCCGGACGAATATCCCGACCAAACGGTCGCCAACTGGGTGAAGAGGGTAACGCTGTCACCTCGTCGTGAGGCGCACGATTATCCCCATGAAAGACTCTCCAGTCACCTTGTGAATTTGTCATGGTCCTGGCTTCTCCCATACGTTCGGTGGCACCAAAAATGGATCATCCCATAACAACGACACACTATCCCGAATTTGATACGGTTCTCCATCTCGTTGAACAGCAGCACCACACCGTACTTCCTGAACTGTTCTAGGCAGGTGTGGCAAACAACACTGCTGTAGCAGATAGTCAATCTCGGCTGTCGCGGTTTCTGAGGCGATCGCTCCCCGCTCCCAGATCGCAAAGGGTAGCCCTTTTTTCATTAATGTAAACACGAAATTATCAGTGCTACCTGTTTGAGACAATCCCTGCAATTCTATACCTAGCGCGTTTTGGGCAGCCTGACGATCCAGGGTTGCATCGGGTGTCATCCTCAAAAAAACTGGCCTGCTTCCAGACGTATTACCATTTTTACATTCTGCTAAATAAGCCTCTCCCTTGATGCGCCATTGGGTTGAGTAACGATAATTTTTGTTCAAGCGATCGCCAATACGCACCAAAACTGGATAATCATGCCCGACAATCTCATCAATTTCTGACAGCAATCGTAGTTCTTCTGGCAATGAACATTGTTCAAAAGCATGATTCACCAAACGTCCAGGGACAAATACATGAATCTCTGGGGTCTCCACACACCACCTAAGCGCTTCCGTCAGATAACGTGGCACAAATGCTAAGGCTTCATCCAAAGGATAACTTTTGTCGATTGATACCCCCTCTACCATCAACTGTTGAGCCGATTCGTGATACTTCCGATATCTGTCCATGTCATAGATCAACCATCCGCGTACACCATATTGCTGGTTGATAGCACTCAACACAATCAACAACGCGGACTGTATCTGCTCCGAATATTGGACATAGTAATCATTTAATTCTGATGTCATCGTCACCCAAGTGTCGTGATAGTGGGTTTCCCCCCACTGATCAAAGGCAACAACTCGTTCCCCTTGATTTTGCAACCTCAGCACAACCCGCAAAAAACCCGCAAACAGTTCCAATGGACTATAGTTTGAGGTGCCGAGAGCAAGCTGACTAATCTGGCTTACCCATTCTGCGGCCTTCAACTGAACACTGGGCAGGGTTCGGATGGTTCCTTTCTTCATCAACACTAAGCGATATGCCAGTCCACACATTTGCTCCACCTCCGGCTCATGGAGCAAGATCCCTATGTCGTTTAATGCTTCAGATTGGCTACGTTGGTGCTGGTTCGTGGCGATCGCTCTAGAGAACTCATCAACTCGTTGCTCAACCTGAGTTCTACATCCCAGCACACTATCCTGGCTTGACTGTTCCCGTATAGCCTGTAAATGGCATAGGCAAGAAACTATATTTTTGGAAAACCTAACCTTCCTATCTACGTTTTCCGCACTAACAACACCACATTTTCTTAGTTTCTCGGAAACTTTCTTGAAAAATTCCGGACCTTCATTCTCAAGATAGCTGCTAGAACTATTATATTTCTTCGCTATGTCTTCATATATCAGGTTCTCCCAAGTTCCATCAAAAATTATGTTATAAATATCTTTCCATTCATTTCCCAGCAAATTTTTAAGGATCTCTAGGGCTTCTTCCTTATTTATTTCAGAAGACTGAACATTCATCTGCCTGTTGCAACCCATACACTTCAATCCGCCTCACAATGACCATCGACCTGGAAATTCTCAGGCTGTTTCTCACAATTCTCAGTCATCCCTCTATACGAGGCTGAGTTCTCAGGGGAGTATTCAAAACTCAGGAAAATACCTGAGAAAAGATCATGAGGTTTTGCCCCATTCTCAGATGACTTCACCCACCTGTAACCTCCATGATAGTTGACATAGAGCAACGGGAAACCATTCCACAAAAGACGTTACACGAGAGGTCAACATCTCCTGATGTAACCGAAGCGAAAGTGATCCCATTGGCCTAATTACAACCTACTGACATTAAGGAGGCACTATGTCCTTACTTCGCAATCATTTGAACGCGATCGCCAAACGCTCTGGACCCATCATCACCGTGATTAACCTGGTCGGGGCGTTATCGAGCACGACTGCATTGTTCCTTCCCAATACCCCTCTCCCAGTGATCGTTGCACCCAGTGGCAATTCGATGCCACTGCCCCTTGTTACCGAGAAGGGTAAAAGCGTCAATGGCCTGATAGAAGAGGAAACCGCTGACTAAACGCCTAAACACATACAGCTTTTGAGTACGTGTTTAGCGTCAACGTGATTAACACACCCCCGACCCCTCTCAAGAGGGGAGCTAGCAGTTGATAAACAATTTAGACTAGCATTTTTCCCCTCCTAGGAGGGGCTAGGGGTGGGTCTTTCGGCCTCGCTAAACAGGTACGCTTTTGAACGCTGGAATGGGGACAACACCATCTTTCTGAAGATCGCTCTGGCGTAAACGCTGTGCGCTGTCTTTTTTATTAATCGTTTAATCCCTTCAAAAATAAGGAATGACTCCAATGGCTTGGACTAAGTATATTAAATGCCCCGTCAACTCCCGTGGTGAAGTCGATACCAGCAACCTACCGAGGACATTGGATACATCGGGGGTATATGCGATCGCCACTTACACCAGCGGATTTTGGAGCAATAGCTACCACATCCACTATGTCGGACGCACCAAACGCAGTATGCGCGATCGACTGAAGAATCACCTACGCCAGCACAGCAACGGCAGCAAGCAAATTAAAGCACTGCTGGCCCAAAAGCAGGCCATCTCCAGCAACCCCCTCAGCGCCCTCTACGTCACCTGCTTTCCTACTAAGGAACACAAGATTATCGAACGTGCCCGGATTCAGAGCATGGACCCCTTACTCAACCTCCAAGGCGGACGGGACTTGCCCCCTGGCCTCACCCACCAGCACATCCTCCAATCCAAACTCGACTAATCCATAGACCCAACACTTAGCACAACCATCATGACCCGCCAACATTATCGTTATCCCAGGAAAGAGCGATCGCCTCCAGCCACCCATCACCCTCCCCTCTCCCTATTTCTGATAGGATGCACCACCGGAATCATCCTCGGCATCGGTCTCGGACTGCTGCTCAGTCACCCCCCAGCAACCCACCAGCAATATCCCTCTCCTATCATTTCTAATTAATCAGGACACTTAATTTATGCGTCAATCCACCCTCGCTCCACCTGGCTCCCGCTCCCGCCGCCGCCGAATCACCCAACGGCAAACCACCCCCAACCAGCAGACTCCACTGTGGCGATCGCCCCTACTCTGGCTCGGCATTGCTTTGATCATCATCATTGGAGCCATCCCGATTATCGAGTGGTACCGCACCGTGCAAGTGATTGCCATCCTCGCCAGCGATGTCTCCCAATCCGCCTTAGCTGACCCCACCATCGGCTACCACATCTGCCGCAACCAGACCCAGAGCCTCAAACCCAACGACATCGCCATCGACCTGTTCTTTGCCGATACCACCGAACCAACCCGGAGCAGCGCAGTGGAAAACGTTACCCAACTGTTCGCCCGCTGTAACGTCTTTAAAAGTAATCAGCCCCATCCCAATACCGTCGGCCAAGGCACCGGAACCTCTCCCATCGTCTTAATGGACCGCATTCTCTGCCAAATAGATATCCAACGCACCGCCGGAAACGATTACCCGATCGCTGCCATCATTTGGCTGCAAGCCGCTGAACCTGGCCCCGGTCTTCCTGCCCTTGATTTCACCATCCTGGGCAGCCAAATCAACCAAATCACCAAACAGAAGGGACACGTTACAATCATTGGCCCTACCGGAACGTTGCGCCAAGAGTTAGATGATCTCAGTGCCCAGAACCCCAACCTCCGGATATGCAGTGTCGCCGAACATCAAAGCTGCATCCGCCAAACCTTTGAACGTGCCCGACAAACCCAATCCTAGTCCCGCTCCCGTCTAGCCTCTGGTGCCCAGCCGGAGACTTGCCTCTGGTGCCCAGCCGGAGACTGGGCACCCCAACAGAGCCTCTGGCTCCAGACAATTCTGAGGCAGAGCCTCTGGGAGTATCCCAGCGAGACGCTGGGACACAGGGAATCGGATTAACCAACATTCACTACAGGATAGACAATAACCATGTCCGACAAATTGCAAGAAAAATTTCATAATCTCCCCCTACCCTATCAGACGTTCATTCGCTTGATTCGAGCGTGGCTCCTACTGTCAGATGATGTCACCCAGCAGCGCCTCGGCGAAAACGATCGCGGCAAGGTCAAGGGTTATATCGAAGAAATGAGTCACACACACATTGCTCTCCAGCAATGCGAACAACTCGGTATTGTGGAGCGTTCCGCTTGGCCTGCCCCCCTCCAGCACTTGATTACCGCCGCCGTGGGAATTTTTGGGGCACTGGTGGTCGGCAGTAGTGCGATGGGCCTCGTCTCGGCCACCGGGCGCGGACCCATTGCCGCTGCGGGTGGGGCGATCGCCGGGGGTGCCTCAGCCGTCCTCACCGATATCTATGCCACCCGCTATCTCATGCGGCGACGGATGCGCTACAACGTCCTTCAGACCCTTGCCCAACTCCGGGCTGAATGCAATGAATTAGAGCAGCCTACCGTTTTCCAACGCTATCAGTATCAGTGTCAAAAGGAGTTGGTGCAGCAAGTCGAGGCGCAATATTGGGCCGAAGAACCCAAGTCCGAAAAAGCTATGGCGATCGCTGCCATCACTGCGGAAGGCATCATTGCGCTCATTGTCTCCTTCCCCGCTGGCATTCCCCTGGCTTTGGCGAGTGCGGCCATACCCATTGTCATCAACCTCTTGGTGGCAAAGGTCCAAAGCGATCGCTTCGAGATTCCCGAAGCCTGTGGTGAACTCATTCCTGGCTATGAGGTTCACATCCCTGGTGACACCATCCCAGCTCTCGATGCCCTCCTCCTTGTTCGATTGGATGCCTGTCTTCAGTATGTGGCTAACCCCCGGCCTCCGCGCCATATCCGCAGCGTAGAACAGGCGCAGGGTCTCACTCAAGCCCACTTCGCCCAGGAGAGAGTTGCGGATTTTGAGGACTTGGGGGTCAAGGCGATCGCGGGACGCAAACAACACTTTCAAGCAGAGCTAGAAAGCTTACCTGACCGTTGCCCCGAACCTGATGTTGATGTCCAAGGATTGAGCAAACCCCAAGCCGATCAGTTGAAAAAGCAGTGGATCGAAAACTGGATTGCAATGGAAACGCAAAAATTGGAAGCGGCCCTCCACAATGATCTCGAACTCCTTCACGCTCAGTTTGGGCAGGCGATCGCTACCTGGAAAACCATTGAAGCTCAAGGCTTGGATGAATATCGGCGTGGGGAACCATCACAAGATGTAACAGAGGCGGCTTGAGACTCCTCTCCCCCGTCCCCAACCGCAAGGATAGTCCTCATTAAGTAGGGCTGTCTTTTGCGATCGCCCCTTACCTCAAAGCAAACGATAACGACAACGGTAACAGCAACATTACAGACTCTTGCTCTCCGCCAGAAATACAGAGGAAAGCGGTAAACTGTAGGGCATCGCGCCGATCGCCCGATAGCCTAAGGAGATGATTCAATGCCAGAACCGCTGTCCAATGCTGCTAATGGGAACCACGGTCCCCTGGGTCAAGGAGTGGGATTTCCCGTCCGCCTCAGTGTGCAGGGCAATTTTCAGCTAACCGCTGGAGGCCATAATCTGGATGAATCAATTCGGATTATCTTGAAAACGCGGGTGGGGGAACGGGTTTATCGGCCTAATTTTGGCTGTCGGTTATCCGATTTAGTCTTCGCGCCGATGAATGGACAGACCCTACTGATGATTCGGCTCTGTGTGCAGGAAGCGCTAGAAAAGTGGGAGCCTCGGATAGTCTTAGATGAAGTAGCAACAGAACCAGACCCCCTACGAGGATTAGTCAACATTGTGATTCGTTACCATCCCAAGGATAGTCATGATATCAGGAGTCTCGTTTATCCGTTTTATCTCAATGCCACCCAGAGTTAAAGCATTGGGGCGTTTTGGAGTTAGGACATTAGGGAGTAAACAATAACTGGTAACTGGTGCCCAGCCAGAGACTGGGCACCCACATTAACACACCCCCAACCCCTCTCTAGAGAGGAGATAGCAGTTGATGGACAACCTAGACTAGAGTCTATTCCCCTCCAAGGAGGGGCTAGGGGTGGGTCTTTCGGCTCCAGTAAACAGGTACCAGCAAGATGCTGAGAATCAGGAACTCACTCACTCACTCACTCACCCACTCACTCACCCACTCACCCCTATGGACTTTGATTTTCTCCCCAAACTACCCAAATCCGACCTCGACGATCGCACCTTTAACGACTTGGTGGACGAGTGTTTGTTGCGAATTCCCCGTTACTGTCCAGAGTGGACTAACTACAATGCCGCTGATCCGGGCGTTACCCTGATTGAAATGTTCGCTTGGCTGACCGACCAGATGTTGCTACGGTTCAACCAAGTGCCCCGGCGTAACTATGTGGCGTTTTTGGAAATGTTGGGGATTCGCTTACAGGCGGCGACTCCGGCTCAGACCGATATTACTTTCTATCTGGCCGCAGCCCGTGCCGAGCGCTATACCATCCCGGCGGGGGTGGAGGTGGCGACGGAGCGGACGGAAACGGATGAAGCGGTGATTTTTAGTACCACTCATCCGTTGGTCATTGGGGTTCCGGTGGTGCGGCATTTTTTGACGGCGGAACGGGCAGAGGATCGGCCCCAGGATTTGCGCGATCGCTTCTCCTCAATCTGGTCCGAAAGCGATGGCATCTGGAGTGGCCGGGAACAAACGATTTTTAGCGATCGCCCCCAACCCGGCAACTGTTTCTATCTCGTCTTTGATCCAAACGAACCCCTAGACGGCAATGTGATTGCCGTCACCCTCCAGGGAGAACCCGCCGAATCCACCGGGATCAATCCAGACTCCCCGCCCCGCCGCTGGGAAGCGTGGAACGGGCAGCAGTGGCAACCGATTTTGCGAGTGGAAGCAGACGATGGCACCCGTGGCTTTAGTTTTGACACCACGGGTAACAACGAAGGCAATGGCATTCAAACCGCAGACGTGCGCTTGCATTTGCCCATGGCTTGGCCTGCCACCTACTTCGGCAGCTATACCGGGCGCTGGCTGCGCTGCGTTTATGACCAAACCCAAAACCAATCCGCCTACAGCCGTTCTCCGACATTAGTGGGGATCAGCGCCCGTGCCATTGGCGGCATGGCCCATGCCCATCAATGTGCCATTATCCGCGATGAGATTGTGGGCGAAAGCGATGGCAATCCGGGGCAACGGTTCCAATTGCAAAGTGGCAAGATCCTCCCCCGCGAGGCTGAAGCGGAACACTTGGTTCTCACCCCACCCAATGGATTGCCCCAAAATTGGCAAGAAGTCAGTGATTTTGCCAACTCTGGTCCTGATGATCGCCACTACACCCTGGACTCCATCACCGGAGAGATTCAGTTTGGGCCACTGGTGCGCGAACCTGCCATGCTCCGGGATGACACCCGTTTACGGGCCAGAATTCAAGCGCCCCCAGGCCAAACCACCGAACGGACTGCCAGTGAAGCCACTGGATTAGAACCCGCTGCGGTGAAGTTGATGGAGCGGCAGTATGGAGCGGTGCCACCCAAGGGGGCCATCATTCGGATGTCTACCTATCGATCCGGTGGGGGCAATCGGGGCAATGTCCAAACAGGCACCTTACGGATTCTTAAGTCGGCGGTGCCCTATGTGGCTCAAGTCACCAATCATCAGGCGGCGCGGGATGGGGCTGATGCTGAATCCCTTGAAGATGCCGTGATTCGAGTGCCGCGTTTGCTGCGAACCCGCGATCGCGCCATCACCGCTGAGGATTTTGAAGCCTTGGCCCTCCAGTCCAGCCATGCCGTTGCCCGGGTCCAGTGTCCGAGGGAGTCATCCGGCAATGGTCGCCAAGGGACGGTTGATTTGCTGGTGGTGCCCCGTGTGGATACGGCTCCCATCGACCAAGCCATGGGCCTCAGTCCTGAGCGGTTCACCCTCTCCGATGAATTGCGCCAAAATGTGCTGGAGTTCCTCGATGAGCGGCGCATGTTGGGCATCCAGGTGCGGATTCAGGAGCCTAATTATGTGGGGGTATCGGTCAAAATTGAGGTGGGCTTGGACCCCGACTATGCCAACCAACAGGCCCAGGAGGAAATTGAGCGATCGCTCCTGATCCGCCTCTACCGCTTTTTAAATCCGATTAATGGCGGCACGGATGGGAAAGGGTGGAGATTTGGCAACCCGGTCTACACCTCCAATATTGTTTCCCTGCTGCAAACGGTGGGGGGCATTAACCACTTGGGTGCGATTTCCCTGTTTGAACTGCGTCGCCAAGGCGTTGATTGGATTCGGACCCCCATGCCCACCGGAATCATTGATCCAGGCCCACAGGGGTTAATCTGTTCTTGGAATAATATCCAATTGCGATCGGGCCACTCCATCAGTATTGTGGCCTAGTGTTTCATCGACAGAAAAACCAGGATTCGAGCGCAAATTTTCTCCGTTTTGTGAGACGGTAATGTCAGTTGTTTTTGGTGAACCGTTTATGTTTGCGATCGCAGTTGAGCAGCGTCAGTACAAAACCTACGTTCTTTCCGATTCGACCACCCAGGCGCAGGTGGAAGTGGTGCCAGAACGGGGTGGCATTATCATCAGTTGGCAACTGGCTGGCCAGGAAGTGTTCTACTTAGATGGGGAGCGGTTCAAAGATCCCGCATTGTCAATTCGGGGCGGTATTCCCCTTCTGTTTCCCATCTGCGGTAATTTGATTGATGATACGTACACGGTCGATGGTCAGCCCTACCAATTAGTGCAACATGGATTTGGCCGCACGTCTAGTTGGGCGGTCACGCAACAATCGACCGATGGCGGGGCCAGTGTGACGGTCACGTTGAAAAGTAGTGCCGAAACCCTAGCGGTCTACCCCTTTGAGTTTGAGTTGAACTACATTTACACACTGCGGGGCAATACCCTGGAACTACGGCAGCGTCACACCAATTTGTCCGACAAGCCCATGCCCTTTTCCACGGGAATTCATCCCTACTTTGCCGTGGACGAAACGGTTAAGCCTCAACTGGGCATCACATTGCCCTCCACTGAATATCAAATAAAAGGGGCACCAGAGGTGCAAGCGTTTCCGGGGCAGTTTGATTTTAGCCAAGATGAAATTGATTTTGCCTTCATCAACCTAACAGGCAATACGGCTCAGGTCACTGATCCGGCACGGCAATCTAAATTGACCATTGAGTTTGATGAACACTATTCCACCCTAGTCTTTTGGGCCGTGAAAGGTAAGGACTTCTACTGCTTGGAGCCATGGACGGGTCCGCGTAACTCGATGAATACGGGCACCCATTTGTTGACCGTAGCGCCCCAGGATACGGTGGAAACGGTGATTACGATGACGGTTGAGGCAATCTAATCGACAAGTGTAGGGTGCGTTGTCACGCACCTGGCTCTGTATTCTTGCCGTGGAAAGGGAGTCAATTACGAACTTGTATCATTGCTGATGTGAAGATAGATACCCTAGACAAGGGGCTTACCCTTTGTCTGGGCCGTTAGTCTAGAATTTCAATTTGCTGGGGATCAAGGTCTAAAATGACGCGATCGCCATAACTCACATTCTCCACCAGTGGCGCTAACACCTCCAAAATTCCCGCCTCCTGAAAATGCTCTGGTTTAGTTTCAGGGTGGGGATAATAAATGAGACCGTCTATGGGGTTAGCGGCCATCGGTCCAGTGCCCCGTCTCAATCGACAGTTGAAAAAGGAAAAATCCTCCGCAGGGCAATGTTCAGCCCATTTTACCTGGCGGAGGGTGTAGAGCGATCGCCTCACTCCATAAACCAGAGGCGCAATCGAGATATTGAGGGTGCCAGGAAAATAAACGGTCAAATCCAGCCCTCGTTCAGCAAAAGCTGCCGTTTGCATCCGCAACGTTCCCCCCGGAAAGCGAGGATTCTGATTTTGTCCAGAGGCCACCCGATGCCCCTGGATAATTACCCCGTCAACCTGAAACCATTGATCCATGGGTCCATTCCAATGCTAGATATCTAAATCAGTTAGATTGAGTTTGGACCCGTAGGTTTCAATAAATTCACGACGGGGGGCAACGCGATCGCCCATCAGCACTGTGAAAATCCGATCGGCTTCCACCGCATCCTCAATTTCAATCCGCTTCAATGAGCGATGTTCCGGGTCCATGGTCGTATCCCATAACTGCTGCGGCATCATTTCCCCTAATCCCTTAAACCGCTGGATAGTATAGTTGGCATTAGCGGGGAATTCTTCTTGAATCAGACGATTGAGTTCCGTATCACTGTAACAATAATAGTGTTGGCGACCCCGTTCCACCTTATATAGCGGTGGACAGGCAACGTAAACATAGCCCTGCTCCACAATATCCCGCTGATAGCGATAAAAGAATGTCAGCAACAAGGTACGAATGTGGGCACCATCGACATCTGCGTCAGTCATGATAATGATGCGGTGATACCGGAGTTGACTCGCATCAAATTCTTCTCCTTTAATACCTAAGCCCAAGGCGGTAATCAAGGATTGAATTTCAGTATTTTTGTAGATTTTAGAATCGTCCGTTTTCTCGATATTGAGGATTTTTCCCCGCAGAGGCAAAATTGCTTGGAAACGGCGATCGCGCCCTTGCTTTGCCGAACCGCCCGCAGAATCCCCTTCCACAATATAAATCTCTGATTCCGCCGGATCACGGGTACTGCAATCGGCTAATTTGCCAGGTAACGTAGAAGACTCTAAAACGGATTTGCGGCGGACTAACTCCCGTGCCCGTCGCGCCGCTTCTGCGGCATTAAATGCCTCGATCGCCTTATCCAGGATCAAATCCCCCACATTGGGATGAAAATCCAGATATTCCGTCAGCGTCTCTCCAACGACAGAATCCACAATGCCGCGCACTTCCGTATTGCCCAACTTGGTCTTAGTCTGCCCTTCAAATTCTGGCTCAGGCACCTTGACGGAAATTACCGCCGTCAGCCCTTCCCGCACATTCTCCCCCGCCAAGTTAGAATCACTATCCTTGAGCTTCTTGCGCTTGCGAGCCACACTGTTCATGGTGCGAGTCAATACAGTTTTCAGCCCTTCCAAGTGGGTGCCACCATCCACCGTGCGAATATTGTTGGCAAACCCCAGCAGGTTGTCCGAATACGCATCGACGCACCACTGCATGGCCACTTCCACATGAACACCCTTTTTCTCACTCTGGACGAAAATGATCTCTTCGTGGAGCGCCTGCTTCTCGTGGTTGATGTAGCTGACATATTCCTTAATCCCACCCGCATAGTGATAGGACTCGCTATGGGGTTCGTCCCCTTTCAACAAGTCCAGCCGATAATCGGTAAAGATAATTTCTACCCCTGCATTCAGATACGCCAACTCCCGTAGCCGCCCGGAGAGGGTGGTGTAATCAAACTGAATGCCTGTGGTTTTAAAAATTTCAATGTCGGGCTTAAAGCAAACTGATGTGCCAGTGCGAGCTTTATCTTCGGATGGGGTAATTTGCAAATCTCCTTGGGGAATGCCTTGGGCGTAGCGCTGGATGTGGGTGTTACCATCGCGCCAAACGGTGACTTCTACCCATTCCGATAAAGCGTTGACGACGGAAACCCCTACCCCATGCAAACCACCAGATACTTTATACCCCCCACCCCCAAATTTACCCCCCGCATGGAGAACGGTCATTACAGTTTCCAGTGCCGATTTTCCAGTAGCGGGGTGAATATCTGTGGGAATCCCCCGGCCATCGTCAGTAACACGGGCGCTACCATCGGCATTCAACTCAACAAGAATGGTGCAACAATGACCTGCTAGGGCTTCATCGACGGAATTATCGACGACCTCATACACTAGGTGATGGAGTCCACGCGGCCCAGTGCTACCAATGTACATTCCCGGACGCTTGCGTACAGGCTCTAAGCCTTCGAGAACTTGAATCTGCTCAGCACCGTATTCCGCTGCCATGTAATGTTACTCCTATTCACGAGGTCTAGGGTCCGAAACGATTCCGGAGACCATATTACCTCAAAATTCTAGCACAAAAGGCTTGGTGACGCTTCTAGCGTAATTTGAAGTGTTATTTTCATAGGGGATGCATCATCCATGGGGATCCCCTCTCGCCTCCCCTTTGCAGATTCTATACCGTTCCACAGTGCCGATTCTAGTACATTAGCACGTTTTCAGGGCCAAGATCTCAAGATCTTAAGTTTTCCAGCCCCCTGTCAAAAAAAAGGAGCACGATTGACCATGCTCCTGCAACGGAAAGTATAGTTCTCCTCGGTTAGAGGGAAAACCCCCATAAACACAATAGAACAATAGACAATTTGAGGAATTCTACAGCACACCTGCACTGGCAAGTCCCAAAATCATGCCTGCACCTAGAATATGGCCCAGGCTAGTGGTGCCCAATACAGCACCCAAGCCCATGCCACCAAACATATTAGGGGAAGGCATGGCTGGACCTACGTCTTGTTGGGCAATGGTGAATTTGCCAAAGGCGATCGCTACAATATTGCAAATAATCATAACAACAGCAACCTTAGGACTCCACACAACAGATGTGGGAGCAATGGCCAATAACATCAGATGGGTCATTAGTTCTCCTCGGTAATTTAATCCAAGTTTTTATGCCCTTATCATTTCGCAATCCTTGACCCAGACAAATACCTTTGTTGCAACAATTAACATTTCGCGGTGGAGGATGGGGCCATCAAACGCTATTAGGGCAAGGGAACAGCGAGTGATATCCGCCCCGTCCCTCTTGGTACGGTCTTTTCAACCTAGTTCTAAATTGTCAAGGCAAGAAACCCGATGGCGTTCCTGCCTTAACGCCCAGAAAGAATCCCTTAGAATAGGGGAAAGCAGGTCAGGTAACACTAGGTTATCCCCTGAGACAGGGCTGTCAGGTTTAGCCGTCAGGTTAACGGTTAGATTTGTTGGAGCAACATTGCTACGGTCCTGTACTATGGTGCCTTCGGCACGCCATACTTTGCATAGCCAACTGCGATCGCAGTTTTAGCTTCAACCTTTACGATTGATTGGATTGGAGGCAAAATGTTTCTTCCCTACTTTTGGATTGTCATCCCTGGTATGTTGCTAATGTTTTGGGCACAGAGCCAGGTGAAAGGTACCTACCGACGTTATTCCCAGGTTCCTTCTACCATGGGGATGACCGGGGCGCAGGTGGCGAAAACCATCTTAGATAAAATGGGAGTCTATGATGTGAAGGTAGAGCCTGTCGCCGGAGAATTGACGGATCATTATGATCCTGCCGCCAAGGCGGTGCGACTCTCGGAAGGGATTTATCACTCTACGTCCCTGGCCGCCGCCGCCGTAGCTGCCCACGAATGTGGCCACGTTCTCCAGGACGTACAAGACTATAAGTTTATGAACCTACGGGCCAGTTTAGTCCCAGTAGCCAATTTAGGATCGCAACTGGGACCAATCTTGGTGATGGCGAGTTTATTTTTCGCCGCCTTTTCCCAATTGGCAACCGTGGGTCTGATTTTATTCGGAGCGGCGATCGCCTTCCATGTGATCACCCTACCCGTAGAGTTTGATGCCTCGAACCGCGCCCTCAAGCTAATCGACGAACTGGGGATTTTGCAAGGTGAGGAAAACCGGGGCGCACGGGCCGTATTACAAGCCGCCGCTTGGACCTATGTAGCCACTGCCTTGTATGCAGTCCTCAACTTTATTCAGCTTTTCCTCGTTAGCCAGCGCGACTAGTTCAATGTGACTAGTTCAGCACGACTGGACAGCGAAACTAAGTTGACCCGTCAACCCATGTGACACCCTCAACCGGGGTAATTCCCCTTGAAACCTTCAAACCCCTTAGCTCAACGGGAGCTAGGGGGTTTGTTATTTGGTTCAACCGCCCCAAAGTGGCCCAACCACTAGCCCCCTATTTCCAAAATTCATTGCTAGTATGCAAAGGAGTCTTAAGGTTGAAATTCCCCGGAACCATCCTGAAAAAGGGAACGGCTCCTTGGAACAAATGCTAGTGTTAGCTAGCAAACGTTAGGACGCAAACCTTTAGTGATCGATCGCAAATGCCGGATCGCAAATGCCGGATCGCAAACGCCATCAACAAGGGCAACGATGTCCACCCACATTGGAGCATTTTTCCCTGCCTAGCGAGCCTGAAACATGACTCACCTGTCCTTGAAGTTGTAGTAATCTAATTGTCAAATCTGTTTTGAGGAGGTCTATATGAAATCATTTTTACGTTGGGGTGCAACCGTCCTAGCCGTTAGTGGAGCCGTTGTCGGTTCATGGATCGCACCGGGGCTGCGGGCATTCGGCCTCACTCAAGCAGAAATTGAGGCCCAGTTGAGAGGCATTCCCGTTTTTACGATTACTGATCCAGCGGGGAATCCTTTTGTCGCCGTCATTCCTACCCGTAACGAAAACGGTGAGCCAACTGGTCCCAATACGGTGATCACTGAGGTCTTTATCAGTGCCGATGATGCCGAAGCCTCCTTGGCTGCTTTTCAAGAGGCCAATCCAGAGTTAGGCAGCAATGCCCAAGTGACCCCCGTATCCCTCGCGCGGATTTATAAAGCCGCTTTAGAAGCACGAACCGCTGAGGATCAACTCCAATTTTACTTTGTCCCCATGGTTGAGGAAGTCGCCCATGCAGTGTCGCTGCTGCCAGAAGATGCCCAAGCATCTCCTGGAGTCCCCTTGTTTATGCTGAGTTCCATCGATCCCGCTACCGCCGCCACTACCGAGGACCAGATCAGTGTGACCCTGTTAACCTTGCAAAATGGGGAAGATGAAATTATTCCTTTATTCTTTACCCAAGAACAATATGAAACGGCGCTGTCAGCAATTGATGGGGCAAATCCTGCGTTTCGGGAAAATCTGCAAGTAGAGGTGATTTGGCTGGGAGATTACATTCGTGGCTTAGAGCTGGCCGAAAGTGGCAATATTGAACAGTACCGCATGATTCCTCTGGCGGATTCGATTGATTACGTCGAGTCATTCCAACCCAATCCAACGTCCGCAACGCCCGCGCCTACCAATGCAACTGAGCCTGCTCCCGCCGCCCCTACTCCGGACACTCCGGCTGAATAGCTAGAGCCGGGGTCGTGGGTCATGGCACAACAGACGACGCAATGGTCTTCACCTGGTCCCGGATACACCGTATCTGGGACCAGGCTGCATCAATGGCGGCAGCAAGCCCTGCAACAGGCCATCGCCCACGATATTTCTCCCAGTGAAGTAGACTGGCTCCTCCAAGCTATCAGTGATCTGGATCGCCTCACCTTACGGTTAGAATCCTTTCAGACTCATCCGACCATCCCCTTAAATATTGCTTTTGGCGAGTTGCAGCAACGGTGGCAACAGCGGCTTGAGACGCGATCGCCCCTGCAATATTTAGTGGGACGCACCCAGTGGCGACAGTTTAATTTAACCGTTTCCCCGGCGGTGCTCATTCCCCGGCCAGAGACCGAATTAATCATTGATTTGGCGATCGCCACCACCCAAAAATATCCCCATCTCGGTCAAGGTCATTGGGTTGACTTGGGGACCGGAAGTGGAGCGATCGCCCTTGGTTTGGCGGATGCCCTATCCCAGGCCACTATCCATGCGGTGGACTGTAGTGCCGAGGCGTTGGCGATCGCCCAACAAAACGCCCGTGAGCACAGTCTCGATCGCATTCATTTTCACCACGGACACTGGCTCGATCCCTTCCAAAAGCGAAGATCCCCACTCCCCACTCCCCCACTCCCCCGCCCCCCCAATCGCTTCAGCGGCATCGTCTCCAATCCTCCCTACATCCCCAGCACCATGGTGTTGGACTTACAACCGGAAGTCACCCGCCATGAACCCCATTTAGCCCTAGACGGTGGTGCCGATGGCTTGGATTGCATTCGGCACTTAATTGCCCGTGCGCCATCCCATCTCGTTGCGGGGGGGATTCTCCTGATAGAAATGATGGCGGGTCAAGCGGAGGCCGTGGTTGCCCTGCTCACCCGCTGCCAACAATATGACGACATTGCCTGTCACCCAGACTTGGCAGGCATTCAGCGCTTTGTTCTCGCCCATTATCGAGGTGATTAACAACTATTGTCCCAGGGTGCGCCCCCAACCCCTTCCAAAAACAGAAAAGATTTGATAAAATGATATACGGCATTTTTATAAGCAGGACACCTTAGACACAGGCATTATGGCAAAGAAGAGCATGGTGGCGCGGGACGAGAAGCGCAAACGGATGGCCGAAAAGTACGCAGCGAAGCGTGCAGAACTCAAAGAAGCGTTCAGAACCGCTGAAACTCAGATGGAGCGGCTAGAAATTCACCGTCAGCTTCAGCAACTTCCCCGAAATAGTTCGCCTAACCGTGTTCGGAACCGCTGTTGGTTGACGGGTCGCCCCCGTGCGTACTACCGTGACTTTGGCTTGTGCCGGGTTGCCCTACGGGATATGGCACACCAAGGACTATTGCCTGGAGTGGTAAAATCCAGTTGGTAAGCGTTGCGATAACGGTAATAGGGTAAAAAATCTAGGGTGCGTGACAACGCAGCTAGTTATTTTGCAGCAAATGTAGCAAATGCAGAGTGCGTGACAATGCACCCTGCATTTGCATCCTTGCAGGGGAAAGGGAGTAGCAGCCCCTACTCTGGCACAGGCATTAGACCTTGCAATTCGGCTTCCATGGCATTGATGCGCGATCGCTCCCCCTCATTTAATTGGTCATAGGCTTGGCCGAAGTAGACCAGCGCCAAAATATTCGGGACAGGTAGCGGCGGCTCAGCGGTGACTTCCATCATCGGTACCCAGGTTTGGTCATTGCTCTGCATTCTCAGAGTAATGCCATGGTCTTGGACCTGAGCCGTGGCCACTAACGTTTCATCGGATTGGGGTGATAGGGTAAATTGGGTGGCTCCCCAATAGCAATCGCCTTGGATAGTAGATGCTGGATTAGGGTCACTGGACGAGTTGGCAGGATCAGGTTTACTGATTGATAATAGCGAACAGCGTTCCGGCACCAATTCGGATTGCAGGGCAAAGTAATCGGCGGGGCTGAAGGTTTTGGTGCGGATAAAGGCTCCACCGGAGGGAAATGTTACCTGCTCCACAGCGCCCCCAAATCCCACGAAGCGGTGAATAATGCGGTATTCTTGGGGGGGAGTTTTCCCATCGTTGATCGTGGCAAAATCGAGGGTAAAGTCAAACGGACGCAAGATCACTTCGTTGACGGTTGGCGCAATTTGTCCCCGGATGCGACGAGAATAGGGAATCACTTCACCGTTGATGGTTTGGGGTTGGGCTTCTGCCAAAGAAAAGCTGACAACGTTGCTGGTGACATCCAGTTCGGCTAAGTCGAAGCGATCGCCCGTAATTCCCAAACCCGCCAAGTGAATCTGAGGAATAGCGAGATCCACTGCATCGAGGTTCTCTGCGGTTAGGGCTGGCCCCACATTAGGCAAGCGCAATTGAAAATCATTGATATCTAGGGACTTCAGCGAAAATGCCTGGTCTTTGAATTGCATCGTATCCAGAGTGACCTGGGGAATGGCTAACTCAAACTGACCATCACTGGAGCGAATCCGCATATTTTGCAGATTGAGAGTTTTAAGCTGAAACTCAAAATCTAACTCCACCGTTTCCCCTGATGGTGGGGCAGAATCCGAGTTCTCATCTGTGGCTGCATCGTCTGGATTTTCTCCAGTATCCTCTTCTGGCGTAGAAGGGGCCTCCTCAGCAGTGGAATCAGAAGGGGTAAAAAAATCTGGACCCAGCACGAAATCGGCCTTAGCCACGGAAATTTCGTCAATAATCAATCGCTGATGCTGGACTGCATCCATCACGCCGTTGTAGCGAAATGTCAGGTTTTCAACCCGTGAATCCTCCACCCCGTTTTGGCCCTTGATCACCCATTCCTTAATCGTAAATCCTTTAGTGATAGAGCCATGCACCCCCCGAAATTTCATGGTCGCATCCGTTTCCGCCAGGTTGAGGACTAAGCGCAATGGCAGCGAGGTATGGAAAATAATGCCATAGACCGCGATCGCAAGGAAAATCGGAATGCCTACAAGGAGTCCGGCACAACCCAGGCAACACCCCACTGGCTGTAGGACTTTGGTAACGGCAGACTCTGAGGTTTGGCTCATGGCTCTAGAAATAGGGTAGATTTTCGCGTTGCGTCGTTGCTGGGGATAGCTAGCAGGGCGATCGCCCATAGATTGAGGATGCCCCCGGATGGCGATCGCCCTGCTGCACCGTTACCTTTTGACAAATACAGCCGTGGGCATCAGGATGCAACCCAAGCTGATGTATCCTACACCCCTAGTCGCAGCGCTCACGATTAACCAACATATTGAAATTGGCTCGTATCCGCTAGGGACAGGGCGGCTATACTGGCCGCTTCAAAGAAACCGATTAATTCAGAACTGCCCTCTCCAGTCCAGAACAACCCCACACCATCATTTAGGTCAATGGTGATTTCCTGCAAAATATAGTCGCTGGCCTCACCAAACAATTGGACGGTATCCTGGCTGGCGCTAAAGTCTCCCAGGTAAGCATAGTCATTGATACCGGGAATGGGCGTTGTGCCATCATCGGTGTCATCGGTGTCATCAATGGGGCTATCGGTGGTGGAATCAGTATCGTCACCGCTGTCGTCACCGCTGTCGTCACCGCTGTCGTCGCTACCGTCATCACCGCTGCTGTCATCCGTGATCGTTTCGTCCATCAGGCCGTCATCATAGAATACGCCCCGTCGATTACCTAAAACGTATAAATCTCTACCACTACCGGATAGCAGCAGATCAAATTCACCCCGGCCAGGATGGGTGGCGGTGGGGTTTGCGCCGACTAAAATGTCGTTGCCTTGTCCGGCCCTGAGGGTATCGTCTCCTTCTCCTCCAATCAACAGGTCGCGGCCATTGCCACCAAGCAGGATATCATCGTCATCATCACTGCGGAGGCGATCGCTGCCATCGCCCCCACTGAGCCGATCCTCGCCATCATCACCCCGGAGGCGATCGCTGCCATCAGCCCCAATCACCCGATCATCGCCGCGATCGCCATTGAGCCGATCATTGCCATCACCGCCATCTAGACGGTCATCGCCATTCCCACCCCAGAGATTATCATTGTCGTCGTCGCCATCGAGGGTATCGTCACCCCCTTCACCCCGGAGGCGATCGCGATCCAACCCACCATCCAGGTCATCACCACCACCACCACCGAACACGCGATCATCATCGGTGCCCCCTCGGAGGGTATCCTCTCCAGTTTGACCCCGGAGTACATCGTCTCCAGCACCACCATCCATTAAATCGGCCCGACCCCGACCAAAGAGGAAATCATCCCCTAAATCACCAAAAATGCCGTCGGCTCCTCTGGTACCCACCAGAATATCGATAAAAATGGAGCCAAGAATCGTCACCTCATTGCGAACCACCGCAAACCCTAGACGGGTAGCATCGGTTAAGTTGGTGCTATCTTCCGTCAGGGTAACAACGGTCCCCCGGCCTAGAATATCCACCAGAATCTCGTAGTCGTCCCGAACATCGGGAGTCACCGCAAAAATGGGAATGATATTGTTTTCTGCCAACACCGTACTCAACAAGGCAAAGGAAGGATAGTCCTCATCGGCATCAACGATCGCGTCACCATTATTCGGCGAGGTAATGGGTGGCAAGCCCAACAGGCCATCGCCCACTTCATGAAACGGGGCATCGGTGGATAGCAGAATAAAGCGAGTAGAGTCATCCCGATAGCCTAGTTCTTCTCCCCGCAATGACGCTTGGAGTAAGGCTTCCAGTTGGGCTTCGGGAATGTCGGACCCGCTAGCCGTGGACAATCCATTGAGGGAAGACAGCACATCATCAGCGGAATCCGTTAAGGATTGATTTGTGGTGTAAACAAAATCACCAGGGGAACCAAAGGGACTTAGGGGCTTATCGATGAATGAGGCAACCGCCACCTGGGCTGTATCATCTTCACTCAGCAAGGTTTCAACCAAGGGTTCAGCAAGGGATTGTAAAACGGGTAAGTCATCTGCAAATGATCCAGACAGGTCTTGTAGCAATACAAAATCAGTGGAACTCATGATGATTCGTCTCCAAATAGGGGTTTTGGTTGCAAAGTTGCCATTGAAGGAATCGTCAGTCTCAGGGGGACTGCCTCGCTGGGCTGGATGAGGCTGAGGCTAACCTTGGGATCAACTTGAATGGCAACCACTCCCCTATACGTCTGGGGACTTGGAGGGGATGGATTTTTACGGTGCGGTGGGCTGAGGTTCGAGCCTTTGCCCGGTTAACGTCGCAGTTCCACCCTCTCCTATTTTGATTTAAGCTAAATTTTCGTAAATTTTTTGCAATTTCATTGGTTATCCACAAAAATTTCGTGAGATTTTGT
>JAYKIC010000634.1:0-15547 GCA_035284985.1 Leptolyngbyaceae cyanobacterium | reverse complement strand
GCTATCGGCGTGTTTGAGGTGGGCACCCCAACTTTGAATGGATTGGGTCAGGGTTTGCATGGTGATGCGGTGTTTGCGATAACGATACTGGAGGCGTTTGAGGCGACGACGTTTTCTTCTCAGTCTTTCCTCAGTCCCAGTCTCCGGCTGGGACTGCACACAGGAGGCTCTGCCTCTGGGAACGGGAGCCGGAGGCTCTGGAGGGGGTGCCCAGCCGGAGGCTGGGTACCAGGGGTACTCTGGGAACGGGAGCCGGAGGCTCTGGAGGGGTGCCCAGCCGGAGGCTGGGTACCAGAGGTAAGTGAAGACTAAGATGCAAAAATAATTTGATCGCGCAAAGCGCGAAAGGAGCAGAAGGCAGAGAAGAAGAGGGCAAAAGAGCAAAGCGTTACAGTCCTGGGGCGGAGACAACAACACGAAAACCAATGAAGTCGCTGCGATGGCCGGGAGTAAGATCGTTACGACACGCGGAACGACAAGCATCAGGATTGAAGTCCCAAGACCCGCCGCGTACAACTCTCCAATCGCTCTCTCCGCCTTCGATCCAGGCACTTCCATCTGTCGGCGCACCACTATAGTTGTCATGCCAGTGATCCGCACACCATTCCCACACGTTGCCATGCATCTCAAACAAGCCAAAGGCATTGGGGGGAAAGCTACCGACTGGAGTGGTTTGTTTTCTATATTCCCCCTTCGGAGCATTTCCATAGGTGGAGTTACCACTGTAGTTGGCAATCGCTGTCGTTATCGTCTCACCAAAGTGAAAAGGCGTGGTGGTGCCTGCGCGACAGGCATATTCCCATTCGGCTTCGCTGGGGAGGCGGTAGGGGTTTCCGGTGCGATCGCTGAGTTGTTGGCAGAAGGCGATCGCATCATGCCAAGATACGTATTCGACAGGGCGGTCACTACCCTTAAATTCCGATGGATTTTCCCCCATCACCGCTTCATATACTGCCTGTGTCACCGTTACCATCCCCATAAAAAAGGTCGGTACTGTCACCTGATGACGCGGTAGTTCATCCGTGTACCAATTCTGAGAGTTATCCTCACCTACTAAACGGATTAGTTCCTGCTTCTCCGATTCCGTTTGTCCCATCCAAAATGTGCCCCCCGGAATCCGCACCAGCCGAAACTGCACCCCATTGCCCCAATCTTCCACATGGATATCCACCGTCACCGGATAGGAGCGCACAATCGTCCCCTCACTGTTCACGTCCACCGCTTCCTTGTCCAGCGTGATCCGCTCCCAAGGACTAGCAGGTTCCGGTTCTGGCTGGGGTTCTGGTTCCGGTTGGGTTTCTGGCTCCGCTGATGCAGGTATTTCGGGTGTGTTATCTGCCTCAGTCACCTCAGTCGCCGTCCCATCCACAGTGCCACGATCAACATTGGTCGAATTGCCCTCCAGGGAACCATTAGTCGAATCTGTGGCTCCGGTCTCCCCGCCAAATTCCCACGGACGCACCAGCAACGCCATCACCACGCCCACACCTCCCAACCCTGCCCACTTTAACCAACTCCGCCGACTCAACGAACTGGCTGCAACCGGAGATGGAGCGATTGGGCGACGCGGAGCCACTACCAGAGTTGGGGCCGCAGACGGACGGGGTTGGGGTGCTGGTGCTGGATGAACAATCGGTGGCACCACACCTTTAGGCTTAGGTTTAGACCCCACTCCCAACAATTCCAGCCACTCCGCCATCGTCTGTGGCCGATACTCAGGCCGTAGCGCCATCCCCTTCATAATCGCCGCATTCACCCGATCGGACACCGCCCGATTAATCACCTGGGGCGGTTCCAGAATATCCCGTTTATATTTGAGTAAGCGATTTTCTCGGCGCGTCGAATCCGGAAGCAACGCACCTGTAAGCAAGTGATAAAGCGTTGCCGCCAGCGCATACACATCCGTAAACGCACCCCGTTTTGCCTCCTCCTCATATTGCTCAATCGGCGCATAGCCAGGAGTCGCCGCAAAAGTGTGTTTACGGGTCTCATTCGGGATAAATTCACGGGCAATGCCAAAATCAATCAACACTGCCTCATCTGGGTTCCGTCGCACCATAATATTGTCAGGCTTGACATCTCGATGCAGCAACCCCTGGCTGTGTACCACCGATAACGCCTGCCCTACTTGTTGGATGTAGTGCAACGCAACCGCTTCCGGTAGTTTTCCCTGCTCCCGCACCAGTCTGCCTAGATCCGTCCCCTCAATACACTCCATAACCATACAAGTCAGCTTCAAATACTGAGAACGAGTATTACTGGGATTCGGATGAGGAATCCGCTCAGTGAAAAAGCGATGGACATTGACAATGTGGCGATGCTGACAGCGGCTGATCGCCAACGCTTCATTCATAAAATCATCCTGCAATTGGTCGAAATCAGGGAAATTTTGAACCGTCTCATTCAACGTTTTGATCACCACCTAGCCGTATTCCTGGCTGTCCGCCAGATAGGTGATACCAAAGCCCCCTTCACCAAGGACTTTCGTGATCGTGTACTTACCGTTTTGGAGACGTTGCCCTGGGGTCCACTGCATGGCTCGATGGCTCTGGTTGAAAAAACTGGCTTTATTGTGGCATGGGCTTCCCGTTAACAGGCCGATCAGTCACAATGGTTAAAGGATAGGTGGGTGAAACAAGGGTTTGCTAGAAAATCATGACAAATATAGAACGGGAGTCAGATGAGGATAAGCTTATTGCGGTTCTAAAACGTCACCGGGATTTGAAACAATGGATAATGGCTCAACTGCTGAGTCAGGAGATTAACTGCCAAGAAACCTATGGAAATGACGAAAAAGGAGACATTAAGCTACTTAATTCCAAAGATATTATAAAAGTACAGGCAATAATTGACACGATTGATCAACAGTTCAACGCGACTTCCCGGCTTCCAACTCAAGTTCAAGCCACTAAAATAGAAAATCCACATCTCGAAATTAAAACCCAATATCTTTATGGCCAAGAAGCCGTTGCGATTATGCAACAAGGAACAGTCATCGGGATTGCTAGCGCCAACCGAATTTCTCAACCGAGTCAAGTGAAACTGAAGCAAGCAGGTATTACCTTTGCCGAAAATATTCCGTCTTCAGTTTTCTCTCAAGTGTAATTTTCAGATTATTAGATAGGACGTTATAGCCATATCTTTTACAAAATTCTGCTATGTTAAGCTTTACATTTTATACCCAGAATGGTCAACGTCTCCATTGTATTCGGATGGCGGAGTCGTTGTATGAATGGCTAATACAGTCTGATTTTGCCCAGGTGGGGCGATCGCAACCCACTACGCTTCAGCTAGAGGGAGAAGCGCTAGAACTGCCACTCATTTTTCTTTCCAGCACTACCCGCAGTATGTTTATTGCACTCTTTAACGAAATGATTTTGTTAGAGACCTCGGCAATGTTGAACGACCTAGACCACAACTTTTCCCAGACAACGATTGCCCCACGCAGCTATCGTTTGAAAAAACTCATTGAACTCCTCACTTGTCTGAAAGATCCAGAGTTTACTTATTTCCAACGAGAGTGATTTGAGCAATTAGTGGGCGATCGCTAAGGCCAATACAGCATTCGCATCAATCAGCAGTGACTCGCTAAAACTGACCTGCACACTTATTTCTCAAGCAACTGTTTCAACTCATCAATGTCGGCAGAAAACGTCAAACGACCGTTTTCCTGTTCAGCACGAGATGCTTGAAAATTTTCGTAAATTTCATCTCGGCGTTCTTCCCGCAGGTACTGTTGGAGTAACAGTTGAATCTCCAGCTTTTCTTCTGTGGGGAAACGTTTCAGTTCTTCAACTACTTCACTAAAGATCATCGTTTCTTACCCTACATTAGATATGTTCCTAATCTTAATCTAATTGCCAACAATACTACTAGCGCGGAACAGCTAAAATAATGGTATGGGCGATCGCGCCAAACCTTGGTTAAAAAAGCATCTATATTAAGAAAATTCTGGTGTATTTTGTAGCAGGGAATATCCGTCACAAACCCGAATCCCGGATATTGTAGGAAATTTCCTCAATGGGCAAATTCTCCAAATCCCAATCATCGTATTTAAGCTGGAGCCGCTTTTCCCCTGCATATTCCACCAACTTGCCACCGTAGAGTCGGGCATCATTGCCCAATCCCTGAATTTGGACCCGGCCATTGAACACGGTGGCACGGGCCAGGTAAATCACCAAGTCATCCCGCGATGGACGGTTGACGGTGGTACTGGCGGTGAGGTGGGCTAGCCCCCGCTCATCCATTTCCTGGGTGAGGGCCATGGCGGTGTTGCGAATCCCGCGAATGGCGACAATGGCGGCAGCGACGGCCATGGTGATGTCCACCCCATCGTCGGTCAAGACACGATTATTGGAGAGATACTGAAAGTTGCGTTCCCGCAGGTCATCGCGGATGCGGCGATGGATGAGGTTTTGGGGATTGTAATGGGTGAGGGCACCGACGATCGCTCCACAGGCGGCCCGTGGTTCCCGCCAAGGGGATTCGCGAGTGAGACCATACACTTGCCTGCCGTCCTGCCGTAACCGTCCCACATGGGTTTTGAGGTCAATGGCCACTAGGGAAATGGACTGGGGGTTGCCTGCGTAGATCCGTTGTTTGAGGGCTTCGTCCATTTCGTGGGCCACGGTGACATGGGCCAGGGTTGCGCCGTTGTCAGTGCCACCGCCAGCGGGGAAAAAAGCTTCCAGTTTCAGTTCCCCAATTTCCGAGAGGGTGGCGAAGCGGGAGGCGACCACATCCCGGTAGCGTTTGGTGGCTTCCCCTTGGTGGATGCGATCGCCACAATTGGTATAGGCCAGCGTTGTCACCACGCTGGGCAAACTCATATCCGCCCCACACGCTTTGATATCAGTATCACTAAATGCCGCAAATTGCAGTTCATCCCGTAGGATTTGCAGCCCATTGATTAGGGCATAGCGATCGCTGACAATTTCGTTGAGGTAGTTGTGGTAGGCGTTGCGCTCCATGCCAAAACTAGCACCCAACTGCCAAAATGTTGCCACCCGCTTTTCGGTGGGACTTGGATCAAATAGTAATGTCATAAATCATCGTCGCTGATGCATAGGTTGAGGATCATCCACACCCAAATCATAACTTCCAAATCATAACTCGCACATCTCTGGGGCGATCGCCAATGGGGTCTAAGATGGGTGGCCCATTCGGCTCATCCAGTAGGAGTCAGCCCGTAGAGCCAGATAATCAAAAACGGAGTGACGATGGTGAGGATGAGGGTGAGGGGCGCACCCACGCGGGTGAAGTCGAAAAAGCGATAGCCACCGGGACCGTACACCATCGTATTGGTTTGGTAGCCGATGGGGGTCATGTAGCTATTAGAGGCGGCGAAGGTGACGGCAAACATGAAGGCGTAAGGGTTCAAGCCCAAGCTATTGGCCACTTCCACCGCAATCGGAATCATCAGCACCACGGAGGCATTGTTGGATAGAATTTCCGTGAGCAGGGAGGTGGCGATATAAAATAATAGGAGAATCCAGTAACCAGATAGGTTGCCGCCAAGGGAAAGGAGATGATTGGCTAACCACAGGGTGGTGCCCGATTCCTTCATGGCAATGCCGAGGGGAATCAGACCCGCTAGCAGGAAAATGATGTCCCACCGCACGGCTCCGTATAGTTCCCCTGGTTTCAAGCAACCCGTAATCACCATCAGCACCACTCCAGTTAAGGCTGTTACCACGATGGGAAATAGGCCCAGGGCGGCAATTAAGACGACCCCAGCCGTGATGGCGATCGCCACCGCTGCCTTATCCTGCCGTAGGGTTTCCACATCCCGCTGTTCCAGCACCAACAATTCCCGACTGGTCTGCAAACCGAGGATGCTGTCTCGCGGCCCCTGCACCAGCAGCAAATCCCCAAATCGGAGCGGTACCGTTCCCAGTCTTTCCCGGATCAATTCTTGACCCCGCCGAATGGCCAGCACGGTAGCATTGTAGCGTTGTCGGAAGCGCAAGCCCTTGAGGGTTGCCCCACTCAATCGGGAATTTGAAAGAATGAGAACCTCCGCGATCCCCTCTTCATCGGACGATAACTCCGCCTCCACCGCCTCTTGGCCAAATTTGATATGGGGGACAATTTCCAAGCCCCGTTCATCCCGAATTCGCAGCAGATCCTCTTTAGTGCCCCGCACGAGTAAAATATCCCCCGATAGGAGCAATTTATTCCCCAACGGCTGGGCGAAGTGGGTGCCACTGCGAATCAGTTCCAGTACGTCAACATCAAATTTCCGTTGAATAGCGCTGGAACGTAGGGTTTGGCCAATTAAGCTAGAGCCATCGGGGATCACCACTTCACTGACGTAATCATTCAAGCCATAGTCCTCGCCCAATAAGCCCGTTTGTCCCGTGCGACGGGCAGGCAGTAAGCGAGGGGCGATGAAGGTGAGATAGAGAATGCCGATGGTAAAAACGATTAAGCCTAATTTGGTGAATTGAAACAGGGTAAATTCGGCGTATCCCAATTCCTTGGAAATGCCGCTGGCGAGGATATTCGTGGAAGTCCCCACCAGGGTCAGTAAGCCCCCCAAAATGGTGGCGTAGGACATGGGAATCAACAGTTTTGAAGCGGAGATATTTTGCTTTTTGCTCCACTCTTCCACAATAGGCAGAAATACGGCTACCACAGCGGTGTTGTTGATAAAGGCGGTGATGGGACCAACAATCATGCCTAAGACAAAAATTTGGCGGGAGGAACTGCGCCCACCCCAACGGATGAGGAAATCTCGCACCATTTGAATCACCCCGGTGCGGGCGATGCCGGAACTGAGGATAAACATGGCCATGACGGTGATGGTGGCAGTGTTGCCAAAGCCGGACACCCCTTGTTCGGGGGAGACGAGTCCCAACAGCATGAGGGCGATCGCAATCACAATAGCGGTCAAATCAACGGGCAACCATTCGGCCACAAAGGCCACCAGTCCGGCCACAATGACAACCAGGGTTTGAAAAATGGGGTTCGTCAGCAAAGACATAGATACTGGCAATCAGGGGATGACAATGGAAATGGGAGGGGGATCTCCCTACGCATCACATCATCATATCCAATATCAAACTCGGTCAAGCGCTATTTAAGCATTTAGGTACTGCCTCTTGGTTCAAATACGGGTACATAGCCGTTCTCTTCTTTTCTGACATCAGGCTGGCCGTTGTTTCTAGCCGTTGTTTCTAGCCGTTGTTTCTGGCAGTTGTTTCTGGCATTTGTTCCTCCGGTTGGGGCTGACGTTGATTGATCGCCCACATTGATCCCCCACAAAGGAGTCTCTGAAATCAACGGGATTCCTGTTTAATCCCTTTTTGGGTGAATGGTGAATCAGTAGCTAGGGACTCGCTGATATCGCTGTGGAGTAGCAGCAGGATAAAGGGGTTAATACGGGTGGATCTCAGCCGCAAACCATATCACAATCGATTGAGACCTGAGGGAGAAATAAATATGACAACACCCAGCAATGAAAACCAGTTGATGCTGGAGCTAATCAACCGGGCTAGGGCTAATCCTCAAGCTGAGGCCGATCGCCTCCTGAGTGGGGATTTAAACCAGAATTTAGCGGCTGGGACGATCTCCACTGATCCAAAACAACCATTGGTGTGGAACGGGCTATTGGCTAATGCGGCCATTGGTCACACGAATGACATGTTTCAAAATGATTTTTTCTCCCACACTGGCTCTACAGGTAGCACGGCTGGGCAGCGGATCACGGCTGCTGGATATCCTTGGAGTACCTATGGCGAAAACCTCGCGGTGACGGTTAATTCAGGGCCGCAAATTCTAGCCACTGAAACTAGCAAACATCACGACAATCTCTTCATCAGCTCCGGCCACCGCCAAAATATTATGGGGGAGAATTTTCGGGAGGTGGGGCTGGGTACCCAATTGGGGACGAATTACCAAGGCCCCTTTTCGACAACCTGGAATTATGCCGCGTTGACCACTCAAGTGTATGGGGATCAGGCTAGTTCCAATCCGTTCTTGACGGGGGTGGTGTTTACGGATGCGATCGCTAGTGATGACTTCTATACCATCGGGGAAGGGTTAGGCAGTGTCACGGTCAATGTGTTCAATGATGGGGATGACAGTCTAGCCGGAAGCACCACCACCTATAGTTCAGGGGGCTATCGCATTCAACTGGCGGCGGGAGTGTACGACATTTTCGTAACCGCTGATTTTGATCAAGATAGTAATACCCCTGATGAAACTAAATCCGTTCAAAATGTGGTGCTTGGGCCGGATAATGTCAAAGTGGATTTTGAGTGTTTCTTAGCGGGAACCCACATTTTGACCGATTCCGGGGAGAAACCCGTGGAAACATTGCAAATTGGGGATAGGGTTTACACGGCCAATGGCTCGGCGATCGCCATCAAATGGATTGGGCGGCAAACTTGGAAACCGGGGCATATTAGCCATCCATTGCGGACCTATCCCATACAGATTAAAGCTGGAGCCTTGGGCGATAAGGTGCCCTATCGGGATTTGTGGGTGTCGCCGGACCATGGCGTATTCGTGGACGGGCTGCTAATTAATGCTGGGGCCTTGGTCAATGGCGTTTCCATCATCCAAACTCAACCCACTGAACCATTTGTTTACTACCATGTGGAATTAGAGGCCCATCGGTTACTGGTGGCGGAGGGAGTGGCAGCGGAAAGCTATTTGCCCCAAAAGGAGGATCGCCATGCCTATGACAATGGGGCTGAATATGGGCAACGATACCCTAGGGATAACGGCATCCTGGCTTACTGGCCGATGCGATATCCCCGTGTCAGTAGTCAGCGGCAATTGCCCCGGTATGTGAGTAAGCAGTTGATGGCGATCGCCCTTGCACTCTCCACTGATTCCATGGCTGAATCTGAGATCCGAGCGGTTTAACCCCAATGCTCCACTCACCAGACCCTTCATGGTTGCACCATTGCAGCTCAGTCGGTCCAGCCTGTTGCCGCCAACAGGTTTTGGGGCCGATAGGAGGATACCTGGTCGTAGCGTTGGCGAACGCTGGGGTGGAGACTATCCGCCGAGCCAATGCGGCGGGCCTGTCTCAGCAAAAAACGTAGGGGTTCAAATTTGGGGGCCAGAGGAGTGGCGGGGTTAGGGGCGATCGCCTTTTGGGTCCAATCCTGGTCAAATTCCAGCCCTAGCTGTGGGTTGTCAGTGATTTCGGCCATCATCCATTGGAGTGCGCCATCCGATAAGCCTTCAAATTCTTTCGTGCCCCCACCGACACAACCATGGGTACCCGGAAACCACACTTCTTTGATCACTGGGGTCTGATGGTTAGGATCTTTTTCCATGTGGGTAACTTCAAAGGGGGCGAGGTTTTCGTCGATCGCCATGGCGTGCAATGCCACCTGAATTTTAGGATTCAGGGTTCTATCGTGAAATCGGTAGCTTTTATTGAGAAAATTGTTGAGCGGCACGGCGGGAAGGAGTTCCGGAATTCCCAAAGAACCCACCGTATCCCAACAACCCATAAAGCTAATCGGAATTGGCTCACTCTGATAAGCCTGACCAAAAGCTTTGGCCGTTTCACTATGCGAACCTGCGTTGCGATCGCGGTAAATCTCGTAGGCTTCGGTAATTTTTTGAACATGGTGGCGGGGTAACAACCCAGAACAGTAGATCAATCCAGCCAGACTCCGAACGGTGTACGCCCCCCGACTAAAGCCAAATAAATAGACCTCATCCCCCGGCACGTAGTTGAGACAGAGGAACCGATAGGCATCTTGAATGTTTTCGTCAATGCCAGCCCCAAAGGCTCCCCCCATAAATTTATCAACAAGGTATTGACTGGTTCCCAGCCCTTCATCGTAGAAAACATACTGGGCTGTACCGTCGGTAGCAACAGGTTTGCACGCCTGCGCTATTTTAACCACGTTACTTGGCACTTCCATTTCCAGGGATTGCCAGGTGCCATCACAACAAACAACAAGACGTTTCATCCGTTTCATGGGCAAATTTTAATGATAGGGGGAGATGAGTTGAGCCTATCATAGTTCTTCCTGCCCTAGGCCCGATATGGCAGATGCTGATGACTCCATCCATGGCTTGTCTGCCTCCCCAGCAATTTGCAGGACGGATTCGATGGCGTAGCTCCATTAGGGAATGTGCAACCCCGTAAACTCGCAGGCGATGGTATTGCGGCGATAATTTTCGGGGTTTTCATCGGTAGTGCCCGAACCAGAGGGGGAGTCATCGGCGACAGATGGGGCTTCCGGGTTTCCATTGATCGTCCCTGGGTTAGTTGGGGATGCTTCCGGGGTGGATGGGACAGGGATGTCTTGGGCATTCCCTTCCATATCAGTGTTGTGATTGGCTCCAGCCTCTGGTGTAGGGACGGGTTGGGCTATGGGACGAGTGGGAATGGTGGACGGTCCGGTGGGATTGGCGGTGGTCCCACCGGGGGGACGATCTGAAGCGAGATATTTTTGGATGCGACAAAGATATTCAATATATGGATTGAATGCCTCGGATGCCTCGGATAGTCCAGATGCATTGGCGGGAATGGGGAGGAGCGATCGCAACTGAAGCCGCACCGCTTGGGCCTCCGCCTCCTCCCGGACCACCATCAACCGCCAGGATTCCACCACCGGGCTAGGGGGAGTGGGGACAGGTTGATCCTCAGGGTCTCCATTATCGTCATCCGCATCATCGCCATTATCAGCATCCGCTTCGACCGGGGCATCATCCCCTAAGGGCTTAACCTGTGCTTGTAGAAGTTTTGCCTGAAACTTCGCGTTTACCCCTTCACTGGCGCGATCGCGAATATCAGGATTTCTCAGATTTCTCAGCCATCCCCTAAGCTGATCCTCTGGCAACAGTTGCACCGTTTGATCCAGGGTATCTTGGGCAATTTTAGCCACCGTTGGATCGGTACCAAGGGCCGTAATCAACGTACTCTGATCCAGAGGGGCAACCCTTAACGCCGGATACTCTAGCAACCAACCCTGGGTCAAGATCCAAAACTGCAACCAACAACTGACCGTGGCACTGGCAAACAAAAGCATCACAAACTGCTGCCGTACAGCAGGGGGCGGCGGTTGAAACTTCCCCTTGGAACTGATTAATTTAGGCAGTAGGGTATAAATAGCCGAGAGGGCAGGCCAAGCCACGATCGCCCCCATCTGCACATCCCCCCTACCCAACAAAAATACATACGTGGAAGACAATAAACCAACAACCCACGCGGCTGGATAAATTTTTAAGCCGAAAAAAGGTAGAGTAACGCTACTTTTCGCCAACATCCATGCTATTGACAAACAGAGGAAAATCCAACCCGATGTGAATAGCAGCCACCGGGCAAAGGACATTTGGAAGCCCAGAAACGAGAGGGGAGAATGGGTTGCTGCTGGATTTCCCGCCAATGCTCCAATCCATTGGGCATCACTGGTGATAAACGCCATCAGCCATGAAAACACACACAGGGAGAGCAACGTTTTCCAAGACAACGGTTGATTGGGATTGAGCACCAACCAGACTTGAATGACTATATATCGCCCAGCGTCTTCCAAATATTGCAGCAACAATTGCACAGATGTGATCCTTTGAGCCGATAATTTTGCCGATATCCTACCTCATTCCTATCCCACATAGAGCGATATCTGCCACACTTGTGCGGTACTCCCCCCCGCCCTAAGCGTTTTTCCCACCCCCGCAAAAATTGTTCATGGCCATCATCCCCCTCTCATGCCAAACTCATTTTGGGCGCGATCGCGGCTTTTAGGATAACAAGGGAATGAGCCAATGATACGGTGATATCCCATCCCTATCTAGGCCCAGCTTTTATCTGAATTCCTTCTAACCACTCTGGTCAAGCAACTAATCCTAACGTTTACTATGGTTTCTCAACAGACTGTCCCCATCCGATGGCCCCAATTCTCCCGCCGAAGCCTCAAGATTTTGGCGCTGGTTTGCCTCGGTTTTTTTCTCAGCGCAACTCCAGCCTTAGCGCAGGATGCTGCTAGTAACCCTGGTTTGATCGAAAAAATATTATTTCAAATTCAAGATTTGGGACCATGGGGACCGATCGCCCTCATCGGTGTATACATCATTGCCACCGTTGCGTTTATTTCTGGTGGTTTGCTCACTCTAGGGGCCGGAGCCTTGTTTGGTTTGGGCACGGGTAGCCTATGTGCGTTCATCGGTGCATCATTAGGCGCAACCGCTGCCTTTTTAGTCGGGCGCTATCTGGCACGGGACTGGGTCGCCAAGAAAATTGCGGGCAACAAAACTTTCTCAGCCATCGACCAGGCTGTGGGTGATGAAGGCTTCAAGATTGTGTCTCTGACCCGCCTGTCCCCGGTTTTTCCCTTCGTGCTCCTGAACTACGCTTTTGGTATTACCAGTGTTTCCTTGCGGGACTACGTGCTGGGCTTTGTGGGCATGATTCCAGGCACCTTTCTCTATACCTATCTGGGGGCTACCGCAGGTAATTTAGCCCAAGCGTTTGCTGGGGGCGAAGGGAAGAGTCCTGCCGAATATGCTTTGTTTGCTGTAGGGCTGATCGCCACTTTCGTTGTGACTTACGTTATCACGGGCATTGCCAAGAAAGCGTTGAATGAGAAGCTCGTAAACGAAGAACCAAGCACTCCAGATGCTCCGGCTGAACTGTAATCCCTCGTTCTCTGGTTCCCTGCGTCTCGCGGGAGACTGGGAGACAGCTAGACAGGACTCACCTAAATTTGGTGCGTTGCGCTGGCGCCACCTACTATTCACTCCTTACTATTCACTATTTACTATCTACTGCGATCGCTTAGAACCATGACTCAGACTAGCTTTAATGACCTCAACTTGTCCCCGATGGATGAGTATAACCAAACCCTGGTGGGCCATGTTCATCCGCTTGATTGGGAAAATCCCAAACCTAAGGACTGTTATGACCTAGTGGTGATTGGGGCGGGGACTGCGGGTTTGGTGACGGCTAAAGGGGCGGCAGGTTTGGATGTGGGCTTAAAGGTGGCTCTGATTGAGCGGCACTTGATTGGAGGGGATTGTCTGAATGTGGGCTGTGTGCCCTCGAAGGCGGTGATTCGCTCCTCCCGTGCGGTGGCGGATATCCATCGGGCCAGTGCTTACGGTGTTACGGTGAATGGCTCGGTGGAGGTGGATTTTGCTACGGTGATGCAGCGGATGCGGCGGGTGCGTGCCCAAATTAGTCCGGTGGATTCGGCGCTGGGGGCTAAGAAGTACGGGGTGGATATGTATCTGGGGGCTGGCCAATTTACTGGTTCCAATACCATTGAGGTGAATGGTCAAACCCTGCGATTTAAGAAGGCGGTCATTACTACGGGGGCCAGGGCTGTACGTCCCAGCATTGAGGGGATCGAGGCGGCTGGCTATTTAACCAATGAGACGGTGTTTAATTTGACGGAACAGCCTCGGCGGTTGGCGGTGATTGGGGCGGGGCCGATTGGGTGTGAGTTGGCCCAGTCGTTCCGGCGGTTGGGGTCGGAGGTGGTGTTGTTTGAGCGATCGCCCCATGTCCTGATTCGGGAAGATGCCGATGCCGCCGAGATTGTCCAGCAGTCTTTTATTAAGGAAGGGATTCAACTGGTGCTCAATGCCAAGCTACATCGGGTAGAGAAAACGGCTGAGGGCAAGGTGTTGCATTTTAGTATCGGTGACAACGAGCAATCTGTAGTGGTCGATGAAATCCTCGTTGGTGCGGGACGTGCCCCCAATGTGGAAGGGTTAGGATTGGAAACAGTTGGTGTGGATTACGATCCGCGCAAGGGAGTTAAGGTCAACGATTATCTCCAGACAACCAACCCCAAAATCTATGCGGCGGGGGATGTTTGTATGCACTGGAAATTTACCCATGCGGCGGATGCAGCGGCTCGGATTGTGCTAAAAAATACCCTGTTTTCGCCCTTTGGTTTGGGCCGCTATCATCTGAGTGATTTGGTGATGCCGTGGGTGACGTACACGGACCCGGAAATTGCCCATGTGGGGTTGTATGAACAGGAGGCCCAGGCTCAGGGCTTGGATACGAATACCATCAAAATTTCCTTTGAAGATGTGGATCGGGCGATCGCCGAAGGGGAAGAAGAGGGCTTTGTCAAAATTCTCCACCAGAAAGGCTCGGACGAAATTCTGGGGGCTACCATCGTTGCCAGCCATGCCGGGGAAATGATTAGCGAAATTACGACAGCGATCGTTCACAAAATTGGCTTGAGCAAGATGGCGAGCGTGATTCATCCCTACCCGACCCAAGCAGAGGCCATTAAGAAGTCGGCGGATTTGTATCGCCGGGGATTGTTGACTCCGACCTCTAAGAAGTTCCTGAGTATTTTGACTAAGTTTAGCTAACTCCACCCCGGAAAGTTTGCCGAGTTTGTGGGGCAACCTACTCGCTAGGGGTGAAGCAAATCATGGAATGGGCTAACAAAAAAGCGGTCAGTGGCATGATCACGCCATAAAAACCAAAATTGATTGGGTTAGGCCACTGATCCTAACCCAATCTAAACTATCCAAGGGGGGTAAGTTTCCGAATTTTAATAGGGACGGCTGTACCCATGGAGCAACTGGAAAAACTTTTGGCTATCAAAGCTACGGGGGTCCATCCGACTCCCAGACCGATCCACCGCCTTGTGAGTGGTAATGCGTTCATCGGGAACCGGAAGGTGGGCAATGAGCCAAGCCAAGGACTGATACTGAGCCTCAGTATACCCACTATGGCTACGTTGATTGCCACGACCATCGGAGGGAGACTCCAAAGAGGTGTGGTATGCAAAGTTATTCACTGACCCTGGGAAAAGGGGATGAGTTCGCACGGTCTCCGCGCCATTAGGGCCATTAAATACGGAATTACCCGCGCCGAAGGCCCGCATCTGGGGATGTACAATATGCACAATATTACCGTTCCGACGGATGAGACTGTGGTAACTGACCTGAGCATTTTCATTCGTATGGGGCGTTTGAAAGGTATTGATGGCACTGCTGGCAGAACCAACTGTTTCATGGAGCACCACAATCATGGCATTATTGACCGGATTGCCATCAACATCCGTGAGGTAACGATAGCCGTAGTTGCTGGGATCGGCGGGTGCCACTTCCTCCACTGGGGTGTACCCCGTCGCTATCCATGTCCCAGCATCCGCAATTTCAGGGAGCACCGTCTGGGCTGTTTCCTGGGGCAACAGTGAAATAACGGTGGCCTCGTGTTGTAAGGGAACCATGCTATGGTTTTTCATGGGGAATAGGGCGATCGCCATCACCCCTGCCATTATGGCGATCGCCAAGACTACCCATCGAAACGGCTTCAACAACCAGAAACGGCACCACCATAATTTTTCAGACCACAATCCTTTAAGATTCATAAAATGTTCCGTATTCTCCTGTCCACAATCTGTAAGGTGAGTATGGGTAAGGCTCGAAGAAACACCATAACCTCCACTCAAAATAGTCTACTCCTTTAGTAAAGTCCATCCTGTAGAAAATTTGAACTAATTGCCGTTTTTGTCCTGGAATCATCCCATAACGCTCTAGCAAACTGTGCCATCAAAGGGGTAATCCTTGCGACTGCAAGGCTCAAGGTCTCAGCACTATA
>JAYKIC010000633.1:0-3330 GCA_035284985.1 Leptolyngbyaceae cyanobacterium | reverse complement strand
ATACCCTTCATCAAACTCTTGCCAAGAAACCGTGCGGGGACCAGTGGCGGGATCATTAAGAAATACCTTGTCCTTCCCAAAACCATTGACCACTAGAAAGTGGTTGAAGTGCCAAAAAACAATAAATGGCGGCTTCAGTTCCACCAGGGTTTCCAGGCGTTTTTTGTAGCCTTTCGCCGTCAACCCATAGCGTCGAGCGGCTTTCAAGACATTCGCCGCCGTTACACCGTCCCTGGAAACCCCACAAACTTGCCGGAGTTCCGCCAGGGGCACCATGCGCCCGTAATAGCCCAGCAGCATCCCCAAGGCGGCGGCACCGCATTCCACGGCTTCCATTTGCAGCAAGGTTGGGGTTTTGACCACAGTGCTAGGACGGAGCGATCGCCTCAGGGCATGAAGGGGATTGACTAGGAGCATAATTTAGGTCGTAGGGTGATGGGGTTAGCAAGGAGAAAAACAATCCAGTCAGGTTTATTGGGCGAGGAAGGGAAAAACAAAAGTAATGGGAGCCTGTTTTGCCAAGGTAACGCGGACGTAGGCAGTGGAACCGGGGGATATCATCATTTTGTCGCCGTTGGCGGAAGACCACTCATAACCGCTGGCCGTATCGTCAGTGGATTTAAGCCTTGCCAATACTTCGATGCGGCTATCGTAAAGGGGAGAGGGATCGGAGGCGATCGCCTCCTGGGCCAAGGTCAGAGTGGTCACCGGGGGCATGGAAATGGTCTCCACTTCCGCCATGATGCCGCCTGTGCGGGCCGCACTGACCCCTTCTGGGATCAGTAACACTTCCATCCCAGGCTGAATTTGCTGGCCTTCCGAAGTTGGGAAATAGGCCAACCCCACCAACTCATCCGAGTTATCCTCGGAATAAACCAGCAAACCTTTCCCACTGACTGTTATGGAAATCGTGCCAAAGATACTCCACAACAGCCCTATACCCATCAGCGCTCCCATGGACGCTAACGGAATCCAACTGCGGGAGTTGACGATTTGCATCAGTTGGTCAAGCTGTTCCGGAGAAGAAAGTCTTTCTAGGGATTCTGGTCGAAAAAGGTTGGTCTTATTCTTATTTTGTTCCGCCATAGTTCACTCGCGCCAAGCAATATAGGGATTAGTCACGGGGCATGGACCCAGGAAATACTAGGGAAACGACCAGCCTAAGGTAGACTCACCGTTTTAAGTCAGCAGGTTTACCTAGCTCATCGTACCCAACTGTTTCAGCATCCAGTTAAATCGAACAGCACCCTGGGAGGCATGTTCAAGGGACTCCATGTCAATTTCTCCATCAATTTCCCCCAGCGTTCCACCACTGGAAGCAGGATCGGGTTCCCCATGGCCCATGGAGGTCTGTAACAGATCCAAAAGTTGCAGACCCAGAATGCGATGGAATCGGGCCGAAAAGTCCATATCCTGCAACAACTTTGCGGCCAGTTGGGGTCGGGGAATCCGCAGCACCATGGCATCATCCGTAGTGCGAATGGAAAATAAATGGGGCTGGAAGTCAAGAAATGCAATCGTTCCCGCCATTTGTCCCTTTGACAAATTCGTGACCACCTTCATGGTGTCGGCCATCTTATAGGGACATTCAAAACAAACGGAAATGGGGTCGGGGGCGCGACTTCCCTGAAAGACGTGAACCGCAAACTGTCCCCTGAGCACAATGTAAAGTGCTTCCACCGGGCGACCCGCTTGAACCAAGAAATCATCGGGGGCCGAATACTGCTTAATTTTACCGACAGAGATCAACCAGTCAATATCGCTGTCGCGCAGTTCTCCAAACACAACCATGGCTTCCTTGGCCGCTTGATTATTAGCAAACCGCAGTTGATCAGGGGTGGCATAAATTTTGCGGAGACGGTCGGACAGGATGAGGGCGATCGCTCGATATAAATGGGCCTTAAACGTGACATCCGCCGCCAACTTTACCGCTAATTGATCCTGACTCAGGGAAAACAATCGAACATCGGTAGCGGCCTTGGCCTCAAAGGGCAAAGTAGCCTTAAATAAAGGCGATACCCCCAGCACATCACTACTACCAAGATGAATCAATTCCTGGGATGTCGTTTCCCCTTTCGCCCTACCTGACAGAACCACCTCACCATCCAAAATAATGTAAAACTTGTCAGGACATTCGTTAGCTTGAATAATAGTTGTCCCCACTGCGACCTGAGAAATTTTACCCACTGAAAACATCCAGTCGATATCCGCATTGCTCAATTCCTTGAGAAGACTTTCTGCCATATGGCCCCCTAATTTTGCTCCGTTAAGTGTTAGTTAAATTCAATTTATTAGACTCAATTTTCATGGGACTATCCGTAACACTAGAATCATTGAGTAAGTCATATCAGGTTTGATCAAATTCAATTAAAAAGGCTCGACACTTAACCATTATTAATAGCAATTTAAAATCACCATTAATTATCATTACTCAATAGAGCATCCACATAGGATTCAAAACGCCTTGAAACACAGGCATTTTGAACTTAATAAACGCCAACCCTAAGAGCTAATTTATAAAGTCTCTGGAATCCGGCGGAATCAAGGCTTTCACAAAAACAGATCACATGATCTTATAAAGCCTCTAATCCTTATTAGAAAAAGGTTTCGGCCTTCTTAAGATTTAGTTTATAAATCAGCCCTGAAACTTTGATGTAGGATACTTCCTACCCTACATCCTTATTAAAGCAACCTTAGCTTAAGCCACTCGATCTAGAATCTGAGAATTAGCTGAAATAGATGAGCCAATCCTATATTGGAATACCAATGTGTTTTTCAGGTAACACTAATTTTAGAGTTAGAGCATCCAGTTAAATTAAAACTGTGATGAATGGCTTTGACCGCTTTACGGCAATGACATTCAACGATACGAAAACCTCGTTATTTGGAGAAAAGAACATGACTGAAGAAAACAAGACTCCCGATGTAGAGCTTTCCGATGATCAACTTCAGGATGTAGCGGGTGGTCTTTCTGGTCGCAGTGCCGATGACTTCCAAGAAGGTCTAGGCAACAAAGGTATTTCTGGAACTACGAAGGAAGAGTTTGAAGCAGGTTTGGGAAACAAGCTCTCTGGTGAGAGCAAGGAGTCTTTTGAAGAGGGTTTAGGCAACCGTTAGGTTGTAGTCTCGTGCCTCGCGGGGGCGATCGCTTAGCAAGTTAGTTGTCAAGGATAGTTTGTAAAGAGCGATCGCCCCCATAGCGGGATCCTGATTGACTGACAAAACTTTTCCCCTCATCCCTAAATCCCTTCTCCCACAAGGGGAGAAGGGACTTCAAACCAGGTTCTTGGGTCGAAAGCCCCTCTCCCGCTCTGGGAGAGGGGTTGGGGT
>JAYKIC010000632.1:0-5592 GCA_035284985.1 Leptolyngbyaceae cyanobacterium | reverse complement strand
TGGAAGTGGCGGATGCTAACGATAGTTTGCTCGTGCCTGACTTGGTAGTCGCGAGTGCGCCCCCAGCCGCTCAATCTTCTATCGATTTAACCGCTTCAGAGTCGGACTGGGCCATATTCAATCCCGATGACCTTGCCGTCCGCTCCCTATTGCAACAGATTGCTGATTTACAGCATCAGCAGGCGGAGCTAGTGGTGATTGCGGAAGCCTATCGCCATCTGGGTAATGTGTATCGCGATCGCATCGAACAGGGAGATTTATCGCCACAGAATCTAATTTGTGCCATGCGGGCTTATCGCCAAGTTCTTCACAGCATTGATGGAACCCACCCAGCCTGGGCCGAGGTACTTAATGATTTAGGGAATCTGTGCTGGTTATTGTCTAGGGGTGCCCCTAGTTTGGAACAAGGTATTCCCCATCTCCAACAAGGTATTGCCTCCTACCGTATGGCCTTGAGTGGGATTACGCCCCAATCCCATCCCGATCTCTATCCTATGATTCAAAATAATTTGGGAGCGGCCTACGGTGATTTGGCTCGGTACCAAGCTCCGGTGGAAAACTTACAGCACTCTATTCATGCTTACCAGGAAGCACTCTTATATCGCAGTGTGGAACGTAATCCGTTACGCTATGGCTCAACCCAAAATAACTTAGGCACGACTTATTGGAATTTGGCCCAACATGTAGAACCCCTGAAAAATCTGCAAAATGCGATCGCCTCCTATTCCGAAGCCCTACGGATGTATCGCCCGGATACGGACCCGATTAACTATGCCATGGTGCAGAATAATTTGGGAACAACCTATTGGAATCTATCCCAGCACGAACAATCGGGGGATTGGTTGCGGTTAGCCATTATGGCCTATGAAACAGCCCTGTGCTATCGCACGATGGAAGCCAACCCTGGCGCTTTTGCGGCGACCCAAAATAATTTGGGCACGGCCTACTGGCATTTAGCCACCTATGTGGAAGAAACACCCGCACCAAAGCTCGTTTCCCTGGAAAAGGCGATTGGTGCCTATGAACGGGCGATCGCCTCGGTCGGGTATTTGCAACAATCCCGTCATCCAATTCCCCTCAACTTCGATGTATTGGCTACCCATAACAATCTGGGTCTAGTGCAGTATCAAATCGCTACGGAGCCAGAATTGGAACCAGTCCAAGATGCACCCCATCACAATAGTGAATACTTGAATGCAGCTCTGGATCACCATTTGTTTGCCTTGCAGGGCTGGCGCGATCGCCCCGAACTCCGGCAAACGGCTCTAGGGTGCGTTATCCAAACCTTACAAGCCTTATATAACCAAAATGGATTAACGGCCCAAAATCTAGCCCTGGCAAAAGTCCCTGGTTATTTACTACCGGAGATTATGCCAAAGCTTTGAAGCGAATTGGCAAAACTCCGGTAAATTGTGGTGGTGAGTGGCTCACTCGATGGCTAATCTTCTACGATCCATGCAATTCGTTCGAATTCAAAGTAATTTAGTTCGAGCAATCCTGAGTTAGACCAGTTAAAAAGCAGCGCACTTTGGGCGCTGCTCTTTAAAGCTCTGGGATTTCCTTGACCTACCCTGGAAATTACTAGACTGATTGACGTTTGCGACGAATCAGACCCATTCCAGCACCAGCGAGGAACAAGCCAGCCACCGCCGTTGGTTCAGGGATAGATGCCGTATCTACTTCTCCAGTCCCCCGCAGCAGCACCCCATCACCAGTTTTTGAGCTACGATCATTCTTATTCACCCCAGAGGTGTTAGCGTTGCCCAACATCAGCTCAATAGAGCTAACGTTTTGCAGATTGAAAGCCACTATATTACTGTCATCCCCCTCCGCTATGGCCGCATTGTAATCTTGACCATTAACTTTAAGGATTGAAGTTCCCTTTGACTCCACATCAAAAAAGTCTAGATCGAGGGACACTAGCGGTAAGTCAAACGTAAAGCGAAACAACCCTACTTCCAGTTGCCCCTGTTCAATGAGTTGATTATTCTTCTCAATCATCGCAACAGGACGGAGCCAAAACGCTTCACTTTCATCGCTGGTACCAATGTCGGTACTTTTGAACGATATACCACCCCCATAGCTGTTTGCCGTACCTGCCCGATCCACAAATAGACGGCTTTGGGTTTGGAAAACCTTTTTGCCTCGTGATACTTCAAATCCCAGGCTTTCAACGGAGAAGCCTGGAGTATCCAAATAGCCACCGAGATCTAACGATGGACCTAACCCGACATTCAGCTCCCCTTCTTCTTGGGGAACTAAATTGAGTGCAGGGGCAGAGGGGGCGATCGCGCTTAGCAATAGACATCCGCCAGCCAGTGATGTAGCCATTCGAACCGTTGATAACGCAAAAGAATTCATAGCAACAACCTCATGAGTGTATTTTTTATTCTTGCTAAAGTACTGATTCTTCAAATATTGGGTTAACCTTGCAGCTAATTACTGTGTCTACTAAAAGTGTGTTTTAACTAAACCCTAATGATTGAACAATTTACCTGTAATCCATCAATGTAAAAAACATAACTGGAAGCATTTAGAATTTCTACAACAGGAATATGGCTTGCCAAAAGCTGCATAAAAAATATCGGAAGACCCACTACCCCGGATATCTACACTGAATACAGCCATGTTTACATCTGCCAAATTTTACAAAATGTAAAGCTACATCCCAGTGCTAACACCTAAGGGTAGTCAGGTAAGCATATGCTACTTTAGTTGGGCGATGGGTAATCTCCCGTGGGGATACTTTAGCATCTAGGCAAGTCTTTAAAGTGTTCAGATACAACTTTTGAGCCTATGCAAGAAGCACGAAGTTTCCTCAAATCCAGTTCCTAAAGGGACTGCAAAAACCTGAAAACCCTAGTTTATCGTTCAAATCAATTCAACACTACAAGTATACACAAAGAAGAAAATTAAGTGGTTATATCATTGCCAAACAGTCAAAGACCACCTTTAAAAATCGCCTCTCTCAACTTTTACAGCGCCCAGCAGATAGATTGTTGAGGATATTCATAATATATGGGAGCTAACCTATCGGTAAATATATTGGATTGGAGTTGGGGATTGACTAATACCCCTGCTGATTGGGGAGAAAGTAAAAACATCCATCAATGGGGGCAGTTGCCCTTTCATTAATGGATGCTCTGTAAGAATTGAAGGATGCTTCTTGCTAGCCTGAGCAAAAGCGGTGTACGTAAATACAGTTTCTGTTTAATGTTCTGCCAACGTTCCACTCCACAGAAATCGGCTTGAGAACGAAAGAATTGGGGAATGGCGGCAAACGCTATACAGATATGAAGTACACCATTGCTTCAGGTTATATTGCTTCAGGCGATATTGAGACTTGTCAACACAGCCTGAGGACTGCTAGACCGATTGACGCTTGCGGCGAATCAAACCCATGCCAGCCCCAGCGAGGAATAGACCAGCCATCGCTGTTGGTTCGGGGACAGAGGCAGTGGCCACTTCACCCGTTCCCCGCGCTAGCACACCATCGCCTGTTGACCAGCGACGATCATTGGCGTTTACGCCAGAAGTGTTAGCATTTCCCAGCATTAGCTCAATGGAGCTAACATTTAGCAGACTGTAAGTCGAAATATTGCTGTTCCCGCCTACAGCGATCGCCTCATTGTAATCTTGGCCATTGACCTTAAGAATTGAAGTTCCTTTCGACTCCACATCAAAAAAGTCCAGATCCAGGGACGCAAGCGGGGAATCAAACGTAAAGCGGAACAGTCCAGCTTCCAATTGACCCTGTTCAAGGAGTTGATTTTTTTCCCAAATCATCGCAACAGGACGGAGCCAAAAAGCTTGGTTTTCTTCGCTAGTACCAATATCGCGGCTTTTGAATGATACCCCTCCCCCGTAGGTGTTGGCCGTACCTGCTTGATCCACGAATAGACGGCTCTTGGTTTGAAAGGTCTGTCCACCTCGCGATACTTCAAAATCCAGGCTTTCAACGGAGAAACCAGAAAAGTTCAGATAACCATCAACATCTAACGAAGACCCTACCCCAGTGTTGATTTCCCCTTCCTCTTGGGGAACCAAATTAAACGCATGGGCAGAGGGTGCGATCGTGTTCAGTAATATACATCCACCAACTAGCGACGTAGCAATGCGAATCGTTGATACCGCAAAAGAATTCATGGAAAAAACCTCAGGAGCGCAATTTCTTATACTTCTAAATTACCCATCTCCCATCAGATTAGCATTCAGTTTGATTACTGTAACTAATAGAAAGCAGGTTTTCACTAAAGCTTGATAATCACAAAGTTAGAAAGTGCCTCGTAAACCAGAGATATAGTTGAAAATACTTACAAGCTATAGAGCATATGTATGCTTCTTCAAAACTTATGCTAAAAACACTTACTAGAATATGGATTGTCCGGATCATCTACACTGAATGTTAGCATTTTTATTCTTTTGATAATATACAACGTATGAAGTTAAACACTAGTGCTAATACTGAGGCACTTTAATTGCTTATGGATATTGAATAGCGACACCTTGAAAAGTTTCATCTATTTTTCTTGTTAGAGCGTAAAGTGAATCCTCAACCTATTCAGCCAGTTCTCTGGCATCATGAAGGGGTTGCCACTGTTTGGAATCGCTCTATTTACGTCACCATCTACAATGATGCAATCATCGATCACTCCCATTGTCCGGGATCTTGTTTTGGTGGGAGGGGGGCACAGCCACGGGATCGCCCTCAAACTGCTGGGGATGCAGCCGCTGCCGGGGGTGCGGCTGACGCTGATTACGGATGTGTACTATACGCCCTATTCGGGAATGCTGCCCGGTTATGTGGCGGGACTTTATGACTATGACGAGTGCCACATTGATCTGCGCCCCCTGTGTCGCTTCGCCCAAGCTCGGATGATTGTGGATCGGGCGATCGCCCTTGATCTAGACCGTAACCAAATTCATTGCGCCAACCATCCGCCTATCACTTTCGATATTTTATCGATAGACATTGGTAGCACCCCCGCCAGTGTCACCGTACCGGGTGCGAACGAATACGCTATCCCAGTCAAACCCATTTCGCAGTTTTTGACCTATTGGGAGGCGTTAGTCGCAGCGGTGGCGGAGTCTCCCGACCAGCCTTTCCGTTTGGGCATTGTCGGCGGTGGTGCGGGTGGGGTTGAATTAGCCCTTGCGATCCAAGCCCGATTGCAACGGCTGCGGGCCACCTTTGCCCTGGATAGTCGGGTTGATCAGATTCATCTTTTTCATCGGGGGGCCGAATTGTTGCCAGAACGCCATCCCAAAATGCGACGGTTATTCCAAAAATTAATGGGCGATCGCGGCATTCATCTCCACTTGAATGATGAAGTTGTGTCGATTTTCCCTGCTACTGTTGCCCCGCGCCACCCGGAACAGGCATATCAAGTGGTGGGGCGATCGGGTCGTCAAGTGGAATGCGATCGCGTTTTTTGGGTGACCAGTGCCGCCGCTGCTCCCTGGATTTCCCCATCCGGTCTCGCCACTGATGACCAAGGCTTTATTCAAGTCAACGACTATCTCCAATCCGTTTCCCATCCTCACATTTTCGCTGCGGGAGACATCGCCACCATGGTGAACCATCCCCACCCC
>JAYKIC010000631.1:0-6670 GCA_035284985.1 Leptolyngbyaceae cyanobacterium | reverse complement strand
ACCCCAACCCCTCTCCCAGAGCGGGAGAGGGGCTTTCGACCCAAGAACCTGGTTTGAAGTCCCTTCTCCCCTTGTGGGAGAAGGGATTTAGGGATGAGGGGAAAAGTTTTGTCAGTCAATCAGTTTTCCAACTGGCTCAGGAAATCTGTAAGTAGACCTTTGGGCGGAAAAGTTGCACGGATTACATCACCATTGCTGTAATCAACGACAACTTCAAATTTTTCAAATTTTCCACTTGGATTGTCAATATTAAGAACAAGGAATTTACTCGGTTTCAGGACTTTTCTGCACCACTAAGCCCTGACAACTCAAAGGCAACGAATTCAAAGGTCTACAGGACTTAGTTAATGAGAATAGTCGCAATAATACTTCTGCCCAAAAAACTTGAATTCTTGGAATTTGCTAGTGTCAAAGGATTCTAATTATGATAGATCCCACGTTTATTCGGGGCACGACCAGGCGTTCTTGGCGGTACGACTCGTCATAAATGGCAATCCAAGTGCCATCCTTTTTCCCTCACAGAGTACTAGTCCGTTGACACCCAATGAGGGAAAATCTCTTGATTAAATAATTCCTGAATGAGGGCATCTTTAATGGCAAGGAGTGGTTGGTAATCGTCGCGAGCTGCAATGTGGTAAGAAGCGGTGCGAGGTTGAATGGTCGGAAGCCAAGCGGTATGTAGCGTTAACCCAAACTGCAAAGCTGGATGACCTAATTTGCAGATCGGACCTTGGCTTAATTGCTCAGCGTCAAAAATCCAAATTTCGGAGCGATCGCCCACAAAAACTTTACAGACCACATAGCCAGCGGTGGGGGCATCGGCTTGGCTATTGGCCTTGGGGACAAACTGGGGAGAATTGGGATAGGTTTGGGCTTTGCCATCAGCGGCACAGGGAAATAAGTAGGAGTCGGCGATCGCCATCGCTTCTGTATCCAACCGAAATAGGGCGGCAGGCGTTCCCCGTTGATCCTTTGTCATTTGCAGCAGGTCAGCAATGGGCACAAGGCGATAGCGATAGTCCTCAAATAGCTTGACGATAAAGTCTGTCAGCAATTCAGAAAACAGGCCGCCGGAATACCAATACATCTGCGTCACGTTGCTGGGCTGATGGGTAGTGGGCAGCGCATCTCGAAAGGTGTAGAGGGCAACACCCCAGGTTTCTGGATCTTGGACAATCATATTCGAGTCCAAAATCTGGCCAGTGTGGGGTGAAACGATGTAGCGCCCCAACACACTGATATCCGTTTCACCCACCAACATGCCTTGGAGGTGTGGCGAGATGGGCTGGGTTGGATCATGGGCAGTGACATCGTAGTCATGGAGCCATTCTGCGGCATCAGACGCACAAACATGGCCCATGTGGAGGGTGATTTTCTCACCCTGATCATCGGCATAGTCCACAGCAAAGTGCAGCACTTCACGGGGAATAACTAGGCGTTGCACCGTAACGTTAACGTCCAACTCCGATTTTGCAGGGAATTGACCATGGTGTAGATGTTGGCGCTTGACTAGGTAAACCACTGAATCTGGCAATGGGGGGCTGGTCATCACGTCACGAATTTGGCGTTCGAGGGGATGACTGAAGGGCACTGGATTGTTCATTACCTCCGCTAGTCCGGCACTAAAGGAGGTTTCCACTAAGACAATGTAGTTTTCCGTCACGCCAATTTGATGCAGACTTTGCCGGATGGCCACAGGTGAACCATCCGGTAGCACTAGTCGCCACCGTTCCAGATCTCCGGCCCCATCCCACCGCACCACATAGACAAAGTCGTCGATGGAGCTATTCAGCAGGGTTTCGATTTGGCCTAGCAGAAACCGCCAGCTATCGGTGGTCAAATGATTCAGAGTTGCTAGCAAAAACTGGACGGGCAATTCCAGGCGAAACAAACGGGCGATCGCCTCCAGCCAGTTTGCCATTAGATCTGGTATTTGGGTAGCCGCGTCCACTAGGGGAATGGTTCCCAAAAAATTGCTAACGGATCGGCCATAGTTTACAGTGAACAATTCGCGAGTGTGGGCATCAAAATAGGGATGAGCCGTACTGAGAACGGGAAAAAAGGGACTTAAAAAGGTCGATTCTGGTCGCCATTCTTGATTGGAGCCAACGGGAGTGAGCGTTTCCAACGTGACGGGATCAATTTCGTAGGGGCGACCCGCATCATAGGTGAGTAGGAGGCGATTGCCCTCATTTTCTTCAGTGCGGAAGGGACGTAAGGCGGTGTTGAGCTGATTGCGAATTCCCAACGATAGGGAAAACCGGGCAAGGCCATGATTTTGAAACTGAAGGTTCGCGTATTGGGGATTAGCCTGGGTGGCGCGATCGGCATAGAAACAAGGAGTTTTGGCCAATCGCGTGGTGATGGTAGCAACCCCTGGTTGATCAAAGTCTATGCGGTACACCATGCCATCGCCGTTAAAAATGGGGCTACCGTCCGAGTAGGGTAAGCCACCAGAATCCACCGATCCAACCGGAGCCACCACAAAACAGTGCCCATAAATTTCAGTGGGCAAACTACCCTCAAGGATATCCAAGGGCACATCGGTTAGTTCGTCCCGGCTAGCAGTGAGAATAGCTGGGGGCAGCGATTGATAACAAGAGGGTCCAGGGGTTTCAGTGGTCATTGGTGGTGAAAGCGCTGATAAATTTGATCGAATAAACGGCGAATCTGGGTCGCAATATGATGATGGATGGGAAACAGCGAATGCTGATAGTCCCGCACCAGTTTGGCAACATGGGGTTCAAAATCCTGTTGGGGATCGTAATGGCTGGCCGGAGCTGGGGCAATGTCCGGCAACCAAGTAGTGTGAATCGTAAAGCCACAATTGAGCTTGGGGCTGGACAAACGATATTGTGGACCTTGACTTAAATGGGCCGCATCAAAGATCCAAAGCGCTTTACCTGCCGTTCCATCTGTGGTTTCCGAGAAAACTAGGCAAGTGATATAACCATCAGTGAAGCCACCATCGCCGCCTTGCCGGGGAATAAATTGAGGGGAGTTGGCAAAATGGCTGGGGGGAAAGGTATAAACATCAGGGGTGGTGAGGGTTAACTCCAGTTCCTGATCCGCATTGAGGCTGCGTTCGATATGAACCCGGCACAGGGTTGTGGCTTGTCCTTGGCGATTTGCTTCACGGGCATAGTCAGCGGAGTAGGTGCGATATTTGTAGTCGTGATAGAGGTCGGCGACGTATTCCGACAGCAATTCTTCCCAGCCACCAAAAAAGATCCAGTACATGTCATCAATCTGATCAGAGGATTCTAGGGTCATGTTGCGATAGGCATAAACTGGATCGCCCCAGCAAAAATCTTGTTTGATCAGACAGGATTTGAGGGCGGTTTCTGCCGGGGCATTGGGGTTGATGACGTAGCTGCCGATCCAGTTAATATCCATGCCATCGGCTAGCATTCCCGCAAGTTGTGGGGTATTTTTGTCTGGGAAGGCAGACGTGTCAAAATGGCGAATGGTTTCGGCTGCATCCGTGGCGCAACTGTGGACGGTGTGCAATACAATGCCATCTTTGTCCTCATATTCCACAACATAATGGGCAATTTCGCGGGGAATAGTCAGTTGCCGAGCGGTGACGGTGCGGGGGGAGCGACTAGAAGGACCGTCCAAATCATCGCGCCGAATGATATAGACCGGGGTATCGGCGAGTTGGGGGATATCGGTCAAGTTCCGCATCAGTGCTTCAAGGTCATTGATTGTGATGTTGTATTCAAACGGTAGCAGTTCTTCTAAGGAGATCTTGAATGCCGTATCCACTAGCACGATAAAGTGTTTTGTCACCCACATTTGATGGAGGGTCTGGTGAATTTTGAGGGGACGGCCATTTTCTAGAACCACCTGCCACCGCTCGAAACATTTTCCCTTGCCTGCATCATCGTAGGCTTCACCCCGCCAGCGCAGGAGTTCTACGTAATCGTCATTGTCCAAGGCATCCACGAGCTGGGCAATGGTTTGCCAGGTATTTTGGAGCGATCGCACCTGCACCAATCCACTGCCTAACACACTTGTCACTCCATCACTCACCCAGTGCCACAGTTGGTGTAGAGCTTGTTTTGGCACTTGGAGCGGGTCTGATGTGGATGGCGGGAGGGGCAGCTTAATCATCTGCTGAATCCCTGGAAGATTGACCAGCACTTGGCGCACCGTTGGCAAAAACTGGGACATGGATCGGCCTAGGTTAATGGTGTAGAGTTCCTGATGCTCAAAGTCGAAACTGGGGTGAGCACAACTCATCACCAAAGGAAATGGAAAAATGCCGAACAGAGGATTAACCAGCTTCCATTCCGGGCTGAGACCAATGGGCTGCACGATTTCCAAGGTGACGGGGTCAATTTCGTGGGGACGACCCATGTCCACCGTGAGCAGGATGCGATAGGGATCATCCACGGCAAATCGCACTGGCGTGAGGGTAACGCTCAGTTGGGTGGATGCCCCCAGGTAAACGGAGTTACGGGCAATGCCAAAATTTTGGAAACTCAGTTCAGGGTAGTCAGGATTACCGTGAACGATTTCATCAGCGATAAAGCTAGCTGTTTGGGCAATTTTAGTTTTTAAATAGGCTTGGCCTTGGTCAAACTGGATGCGGTATACCATCCCATCACCGTTGTAGAGCGGTGTGTAGCCATCCCGCGTGGGGCGAATCAAGCAAGGGTTGTCCGGTTCCCAAGGGGAATCGACCGTTCCCGCTGGACCTACAATAAACAAATAGCCGCTCAGATCAGCGGCTAAACTAGTGTCTGCGTCAGTTAGACCCTGTTTAATGGTAAGCGGAGCGTGATCCACTTCGGCGCGACTGACCGAAAAGATAGAGCGGGGAAATCGGGGTGCTGGTGACAAAGTGGTCTGAGAATTGGGAGCGACAGAGGTCATGATGTCAATCTCATGAAAAGGGACTTTGAATGATGCATCTCGCTGGAAGGGGGATGATGCCGTTGCTCACGCGATCGCCATTAGCTTATAGCGCAGAGATTGAACTGTCCCGTCTTTCTTAGAAAGATTCAAGATTCACGGCTTAGACCTTCAATATCAATAAGGCTTTGCTGGTAGAGCACACGTTGCTGTTGATTGTCCCTGAACCTTTACCTGGGTGGGAAATGGCAATGTCCAGTATTTGGGCACCAGAATTTGATGGAAGCAATGATCCGTTTGAGATGGCTGCCATTATTGGGTCAGCTTGAGGCGTAAAGCTTCAGCCTTGGGGCGATCGCCGGGGTTAAATTCTGGGTTATCCAAATCCAGTTGATGAAAGTGCGATCGCGCCTTGTCTATATTGCCTTGGTCATACCAAAAATGGCTGGCGCTGATGAGAATTCGACGTTTGATGCTTTGAGCATCTTGCTGCTGGGCAATGGTTCTGGCTCGTTGCAAACTGTCTATGACCGCAGCGGGGGCGGCAGCGGTTTTCCATTGGAACTCAGCCTGAAGCCGATAGAGTTCTGCCAACCAAAGGCGATCGCCTGTCTGTTCTGCATGGTCAATGGCTTGCTGGAGTAGGGGCCAGCCGCGATCCAGTTGTCCCGATTGCTCAAACAACAATGCTGCTCGACTCAAGAGATCCGGTTGGTTGAGTCGCTGACCTAACCCCATATATGCTTCTAACCCTGCCTCAACCTGAGCCATTCCGTTGACGCGATCGCCCCTCTCAAACTGACCCCAGCCCTGCAAAAAGTTGGAAAACGGCATCCAGAATACAAATTTGAGTTTTTCTGATGTATCCGCAATACGGGCGGCCAGCGCCAGGGTTGGTTCAATTTCCGCCCGGTACTGGTGCAAAAGTGCTTTATACACCATCGTCAGGATTAAGGTAAACGGTTGGGCGATCGCCTCCGCCATCGTTAGCGCTTGCTCACTGATCTGGATGGCTCGATTACACTCCCCTCGCATCCATAACACCGTTGCCAGCAAACTGAGACAGCTAACACCAGGGTCTTGCCCATATACTCGCCCTTCGTTAGCATGGAGAGAACCATCGTATAGGGAAAATCCCTGTTCTAGGTATTTCTGGGCGGCTACCAGTTCCCCCTTGTAGAGGAAAACCGCACCCAAAGCGTGGTAGGCATGGAGTAAGAAAACAGCTTCTCCACTATTTTCTGCCAGGGTCAACATTTCCAAGGCTAGGGTTTGGGCCGTTGCTAAATCAACCTGGCCAATGTGGGCAGCGTACATTCCCCACAACACCGGAAACAATTCGGCAGTGGTGCCCAATTGTTGCGATAACTCCCGCGCTCGTCCAAAGTTTTGCACCAGTTCTGCTGCACCATATCCCTTTGCTGCGGTAAGCGGTGCGCCCAAGGCCAACCGCAAGTGCAATTCGTGCTGGTGCCGTTCTGGGGTTTCCGGTTGCTTCTCTAACCATGCCAACGCCATATTGTAGAAACGAATGGCTTCAATGTTGGCATCATTGGCTGCCGCTTGCTGTCCGGCCTTTTCACTGTAGGCGATCGCCTTCTCCGCCTCTTCAGCCAAATGCCAGTGATGAGCCAATAGTGTACTAAAGGTATCCAGGCTATTTTCATAGGTTTTTTCATACCATGCCGCTACCATGCGATGTAGTTGACGGCGTTGGGAAAATAGCATCAAGTTGTAGGCTACTTCTTGAACAATGCGGTGTTTAAAAGAGTGGGCAATCTCTGGTTGCTGACTATGTAAAAACATGATG
>JAYKIC010000630.1:0-4537 GCA_035284985.1 Leptolyngbyaceae cyanobacterium | reverse complement strand
CTCAAATTCTCATCATCTTCGGCGCATCGGGTGATTTAACCCAGCGCAAGTTAGTGCCCTCCCTCTACACCATGTATCAGGAAGGCCGCTTACCACCCGAAATCACCATCGTTGGGGTAGCCCGTCGGGACTGGAGCCATGAGTTTTTTCGAGAACACATGCGGCAAGGGGTAGAAGAATTTGGCGGCGGCTTGGGTGACAAAGCCCTGTGGGATACCTTTGAGCAGGGTTTGTACTACTGTGCCGGCAACATCGACACCCCCGAAAGTTATCAAAAGCTCAAAGCATTTTTGAGTGAGTTGGACGAAAAACGGGGCACCCTCGGTAATCGGGTTTTTTACCTATCCGTTGCCCCCCAATTTTTCGCCGAAGCCACCCAACAACTTGGGGCCGCCGGAATGCTGAACAGTCCCTCCAAACAACGCCTCGTCATCGAAAAACCTTTCGGCAAAGACCTCACCTCCGCTCAAGTCCTTAACCGGGTTGTGCGCCAAGTTTGTCCAGAGGAGCAAATCTATCGCATCGACCACTACCTCGGTAAAGAAACCGTGCAAAACCTCTTGGTTTTCCGGTTTGCCAATGCCATTTTTGAACCCCTATGGAACCGTCAATTTGTCGATCACGTTCAAATCACCGTGGCAGAAACCGTCGGCTTAGAGGGTCGAGCCGGATATTACGAAACCGCAGGTGCCCTACGGGATATGGTGCAGAATCACCTGATGCAGCTATTCTGCTTGGTGGCGATGGAACCGCCCAACTCCCTAGATGCTGATGCCATTCGGGACGAGAAGGTCAAGGTGTTGCAAGCTACCCACCTAGCCGACATGGAAAACTTAGAACGCACCGCCACACGGGGCCAATACAAAGCTGGGTGGATGAAAGGGGAACAGGTTCCAGGCTACCGTGACGAAGAGGGAGCCGCCGAAGGCACCACAACCCCCACCTATGCTGCCCTCAAATTATCGATTGATAATTGGCGGTGGAAAGGGGTTCCGTTTTATCTCCGCACCGGGAAACGAATGCCTAAAAAGGTGACTGAAATTTCGATCCATTTCAAAGAAGTCCCTTATATGATGTTTCAGTCCGCCACGAAACAAACGAACCCCAACGTTCTATCCCTGCGGATTCAACCCAACGAAGGAATTACGCTTCGATTTGACGTTAAAACCCCCGGTAGTTCTCTCCGCACCCGTCCCGTAGACATGGAGTTCCGCTACGGCAGCGCCTTTGGTCAACCGACAACGGAAGCCTACAGTCGCCTACTGGTGGATGCCATGTTAGGGGATCAGACCCGCTTTACCCGTGGGGACGAAGTGGAAGAATCTTGGCGCATTCTCACCCCCATCCTGCAAGTATGGGATGCCCCAGCCGCCCCTGACGCAATTCCCTTTTACGAAGCAGGCAGTTGGGGACCAGTAGAGTCGGAACTCTTACTCAATCGGGACGATCGCCGTTGGCAGCGTTTATCGGAGTAACTCCAGTGGGTTGCCGGATAGTTGAGCCTTCCTTACCATCCGTAGCGCTCAATAAACTGTAATACAGGGATAGCTAGAAACACCTGTTAATTGCCCTCAATGGACAATATCTAAATTCGGAATCTGCAACACTAATGGGAATGGGTTGATCGGTTGGATGCATTGGACGGAATCGAGCCTTACTCCTTTGAGAGCGGCGTTGGGCCAATCAATTGCATTCCCAGTATATTGCAGTCATCAAACTGCGTTAAGACTTTTTCTGAGAACAACAGGACAACACTATGACAACGCCATTGGTCACACTCCAAAAGCCCAAAGATGTTTCACTGGATGAAATTGAGGCTGAGTTAAACAAAATCTGGTCCCAGTACAAAAAAGAGGGATCTGCGACATCTTCCATCGAACAGGCTGAAACCTTTTGTATGGTGGTCTACGAACCAGAGGAATTTCAGCAACTGTTAGCAACGTTAGGATTTTATGACGGTCCTATTGATGGGATTCATGGACCTCGTACGCGGGTAGCGGTGCAAGTGGCTCAGCGAGCTTATGATATGCGGGTGACAGGTCACATCGACCCAGAGACCCTGAGTCGGCTACGGGAAGAGGTGGCAGCAAAACCCACTGAAGCTACGGTTGTATCCAACAGTGATGGTCGAGGCTTTAGTATTAGTGATGCGATTGGGGACCAAAATCCCCGCCGGATTATTACCCTATGCCCTATTTTGGGCGAAGATATGGGAGTGACGGCCCAGGTATCGGCCTATTGTCCGGTGCAAAAAAGTATGAGTGGTCATTTGCTCTGTTGCGAGTACATTACCCTACGGGGCACGAAGCAGGCGTTGGAGCGGGTGGGCGATTTGGTGATGTCGTTGATGCTACCGGATTTACCCAAGTTTGTTTGGTGGAAGGCCACACCCAATCCGGAACAGCAGTTATTTGCGACCCTTTCCTCAAAGTGTAATTGTATTGTGGTGGATTCCAGTTATTTTAGTAATGCTGAAGCGGAATTGGCCAAAATTTGTGAGTTGAAAAACAATGGCCCCTTTGTGGCTGATTTGAACTGGCACCGTATTTCTCCTTGGCAAGAGTTGACGGCATCTGATTTTGATCCGCCGGAACGTCGGGATGAACTCATGAGTATTGAGCAGATATCGATTGATTATGAGAAGGGGAATCCGGCCCAAGCGCTGATGTTTCTAGGTTGGATTGCTAGTCGTTTGAACTGGGAGCCGACTGAATATAAGCTGACGGGTGGGGTTTATGACTTGAGAAATATTACGTTCAAAACGGCTGATGGTCGGGTGGTGAATGCGGAACTGGCGGCCATTCCGACGGCTGATTGGGGTGAAATCCAGGGGGATTTGGTGGGGTTGCGGCTCTCATCTGATCAGTTTTGTTCGATCTTTTGTTCTGAAACGACAGGTTGTATGCGGATGGAAGCGGGGGGGAGTGCCCAGGCTTGCCGCACTGAGCAGGTAACGGCTCTGTCGGATCTGCGGGCGGAAGAGTTGATGAGTAAGCAGCTCCAGCGTTGGGGACGGGATAATCTCTATGAGGAGAGTTTGGATGTGACGGCGAAGATCCTTAAGCTGCGGTAAGGGAGTGTCTACTAACCCAGTCTACTAATCTAACAAAGGGCGATCGCTCATTCAGCGTTTACTATCGTCCTTTGTTGAAGTCTTGCCGTGATGTTTCAAGGCCATTCAAGAAAATAAGCATCAGCAATTAGCATTAGTGTGTAGTTTTCCACCATCTTGAGATGGCATCATAGAGTGACCGATCAACCTGAAGGGGGTAGTCAGTGCTGCCCGTTTTAACCATCTCTTTCAGGTTGCTGAATAGTTTGGTTGACCAAGAAAAAAAGCCAGTTAACAAGGGAGTCGCATACATCATCAGAAACGGCAACATGACAATTTGTAGACACCAATCTGTTCTAGCAGGCAAGAGTTGTCCCGATAAATCTTGAGCATTACCTTGTCGAAAAGCAGTTTGATAGGGTTCAGGTAACCCAGCTAATGAACAAATTCCTGCTGAAGTGTAGGGTTCCATAATGTCATCTATTTTCTAGCACAGCACCCCAGTTCCTGAAGAAACCGGGGTGCTAAATTTAACCAAGGGTGTTATTAATAAAAAAGATATAAGAGAGACACTAGGCTCTGTCTGCCGCTTTTCTCACCCGTTACTTTTATCGCGATCGCCCCATTAGTTAACGTTGTTTTTCAGTCTCATGTAGGTTGACCATTGCGGTCTCTACCATTATCCCAAAATTGTACTGCTAAGAAAAGCAAAGCCTGAACCACAGATGGCAAATCCAACAAAGCGGAGATTCAAAAGACCCTTGGCGCGATCACGCTTCATCACCCGGTTGGCGATCGCTCCTGCTGCAAAACTAATCGCGAGTTGAATGCTGGCAAACCCTAGTAAATAGGCGACCAAAGGAGTCATTTCTGCCCCAACGATGGCCTCACCATAGGCATAGCCGTGAAAAATTCCGGCGATCGCCCCCAGCCCAGCAACCACGGCTAGATTAGACTTACGCCCCAGTGCCAGAATGAGGCCAAATAGTAGCACCGATGCCGAAACCACCGTTTCGGGAACAGGTAAATTGACCAATTGTAGATGCAAGCCAGTGCCGAATAAGGAAGCAGTAACGAAAGCCAATGGTACGATCGCCCCGCGTTGCACCAACACCCCGACCAATCCGGCTGCTATCACAAACACGAAATGATCGATGCCAATGACCGGGTGCCCTAGTCCTGAGAGAAAGCCCTCAATGGCATTGGTAGGGGTGGTGCCTCCAAAGGGGTGGTGGGCATAGGCGGGGAATGCGACGGTTATCGCCATGGCCAATCCAATCGTTGATATGATTGCAACTCTGGCCAAGGATTGAAAATCACTAGAGCGAATCCAAGGTAAATATCGGCTTGAAAGTTTCGGTTCTTCAGGATCTGGTATGCTATTATAGCTGACGACACTTTCAGAAACAATGCAACCACTCCTCACTGAACTGCTCAATTTGCCTGGAATGGATGTCGAATCCTACTCGAATACTGGAGACCACT
>JAYKIC010000629.1:0-7863 GCA_035284985.1 Leptolyngbyaceae cyanobacterium | reverse complement strand
AAGTGTCCGGTTTGCACCAACCCTTGCCAAAGCAGGGAAAGCGCACACTGCAACCCAATAACTCCCGGTGGGGCAAGGGCAAAGGGAACGGTTTTCTCTTCGTAGGTGTATGGGGTGTGGTCGATGGCGATCGCATCCAATACCGCCGATTTCAACCCTGCCAACAGGGCCGCCTGATCGTCTGGATTTCCCAAAGGGGGTTCAACCCGCAAATTGGGATCATAACCACTGAGGGCAGTGGTGCTGAATAACAGATGCATCCAAGTGGTGCTGGCGGTTACAGGCAACCCCCGCTCCTTGGCCGCTGCAATTAATTCGACGCTGGCGGCAGTAGAAACCCGCATAATATGCACGGGGGTTTGGGTCGCAGCAACACAATCCAAGATCAGGGATAGGGCACTGGTTTCAGCGATCGCCATTTGTTGAGGCAACCCCAATTGGGTGGCAATCCGTCCCTCCCGTGCCACACCCCCATCCGCCAGAGTAAGGGATTGGGGATAGAGGGCAATGGGTTGGTTGAGGGTACGGCCATAGTCCAGTAACCGATGGAGTAGGGCCGGATTATCTAAAGGCTGACCATCGCTAAATCCAGCCAGGGGCAGCCGATCGTTCGCGGTCACGCCGAAGGGCGTATCCCCCATCGCTGCTAATTCGCCCAACTCGGTCATCTGGGTTCCGGCCAACCCGTGGGTGAGCGCCCCCCAAAAATAGACCAATGGTGCTATGTCTAAGCCCGTAAAGATTTGGTGGAGACGGGCGATCGCCCCTGGATTATCCAAAACGGGCTGAGTATCCGGTAAAATGCCCAACCGCGTAAATCCCCCAGCCAAAGCCGACTGAGCCAACGTTGCCGCCGTTTCCCGCGATTCAAACCCCGGCTCTCCCGAATGGCTATACAAATCCACTAACCCTGGAGCCGCAACCCAGCCATGGGCATCCACGATGTCGATATCCTCAACCTGAAAGTTTTGGGCAGCAAGGGACTGGGCCACCTCATCGGCCAAGGATACGGCATTAATGCCCCCTTCTGTCCCCAACTGTTCTTGATGCAGCAGATGGAGTGTGCCTCCCACCAACAGGACAGCCCCCACCCGATCCGTCATCGCCACTGGATCGAGAATATGAATGTGTTGGAATAGGGTCGGCATCGACGGCAACTGCCACGGCTTCGGAGCCATGGACGCGAGCATGGTAGAACCAGTCATGGGGTTAAAGGGCACCTTCCGCCGTTTGATCCAGCACACTACCAAAAAACGTGGTGATATTCATGGCTTGTAACAGGGGCTGATCGTCAATGCCATTGGGGTAATCAATCACGCTAACGGCACCATTGCCCTGCTTAAACTGCCAAAACTTCTCTGGTCCCCAACCGACTAGCTGACACAGCAGCGCCTTATTAATGGCATCGTGGGCGGTTACTAACATCACCACAGGTTCATCCCTGGGAGTCCCATCTTCGTTGCTAGTGGCGGCAGCGAGAACCTCCAACCATCCGGCTTTAGCCCGTTGCCATACATCCTCTAAATTTTCCCCTTGGGGCATTTGTACCGTATGGGGGTGGGATTCCCACTGGGCCAGTTCCGCCCCATATTCGGCTTGAATCTCCGTTTTCAGCTTCCCTTCCCAGGAGCCATGGCTAATTTCCCATAGTTGCTTTGTGGTCTGCAACGAAACCCCTGGGTGCTGTTTGAGGATAATTTCCGCCGTTTCCTTGGGACGGGCGAGGGAACTACTCATGGCCAGGTCAATGCGGATGGGCGCTAAAAAATCCGCACATTTTTGGGCCTGCATTCGGCCATTCTCATTCAACGGCACGTCAATCTGTCCCTGAAAACGGCCATCTCGATTCCAGTCTGTTTCCCCATGGCGCACGAGCAAAATCCGTGGACCTTTATGTTTGGGACGTTCCTTGGGAATGGGATCGCCGAGGTGGGCGGTAAGGTTGAGGGCTTCCAGTTGCACATCTTGACCCAACTGTTCACCAATGTTGAGGATGCTGATGCTGCAATTGGCTAAATGAAAGGCCATCAGGTCTTTGGGTGCTAGTCCCATGGCCGTTTGCAACAGGGCACGATTGATGGCGCTATGCCCGGTTACCAAAATCGTTTGGTTCGGGTGATGGGGCAGGACATCGTGCCAAAATTGACGGGCTTGATCATACAAGTCCACAATGGGAAAATAGCTCACTTCCCCGGCATCGGTGGGTTTGGTCAGTTGCAACTCGTGGGGGCTTTGCTTCCAACAGGTGTAGGCTTCAGGGTATTCGGTGGCGATCGCCTCAAAGGTCATGCCCTCCCAAGGGTAGAGATTTACTTCCCGCAGCGTGTCTTTAAGTTGAATCTCCGGTAAGACCTGATCCCTGCCCGACAGGGTTTCTACAATTAAATTGGCGGTCGCCTTCGCCCGTTTCAGGGGGCTACTGTAAATGGCATCCAATTGAATTCCCACGAGCGCCGCGCCAACTTGCCGTGCGCCAATTCGCCCCACTTCGGTTAGGATTGATTCATCACAAAGCCCCTGGACCCGTTTGGCAACGTTATAGGTGCTTTCTCCATGGCGAACCAAAATGACGCGAGTACTCATACTTTTTTTGTTCCTGAATATAACGTTGGGCTGATAACGTTGGGCAAATGACCTGTAATGTGCAATTTAAATACTAAATTTAAACACTAGAAATTCCCCGTGCAATTCTATCGTGATTACGAACCGAGTGCGATAATGCGTTGCAGGGCAATAGGGAAGAAGTGGGAATGACTTTTAGACAAATTGTATTATCGATTTTGACTGCACTTGTTCTGTTAGTATCCGCAGGGCCAGCTTTGGTGGGCAGTCTGGAGCAACAGCAGATTAGCGATCGCCTTGAATTGTATCAAACCGATATGATGCTACAGGCCAGTGAACTCAAAGTGGCCGCAGGGGATGAGCAGTTAGTGCCCGTGCAATCCATTCTCATTGGTCAATCTCCCCTGGAATCGGGCTTGAAAGCCTATCAAAGCACCCGCCAAACTGCCGCCAAAAATCTGCAACGGCTACAAACCCAACTGGCCCAACTGAGGGCGAATATCGGGGTGGTGGCTGATGACGCGCTCGCGGGAGGGAGTGCCATGCAGCAACTCCAGATGTTACAAACCCAGTTCAGCCAGGTCCAGGGTAATCTGGTCACTCAGCAAGCGCTTCTCAACCAGTTAGACTTGCAAATTGGCGTGTTACAGGCGGCCCAAGGCGACGTGTCCACTGCCCAACAAACTTGGATGACGTTGCTGAATCCAGTAACCCGTGAGCAGCAGGCCAGTGAGCAGCAGGAAGCCATTGCTTTACTCAATCAGGCTGATCCGGCCAAAGCAACCGCAGCGGTTTTGCAGGGGTTATGGGCTGAGCCAGGGGTTATCGCCCCAGATGCAGCGGCGAAGATTAACCAGCAGTTGACGGGGTGGTTTCGCGATCGCACCCTCCGCCGCCTTTACGAACTCCAAGGGGATACCGTCGCCTTGACCGCCCTACAACAGGCACGCCAAACTGCGGCCCAACAAGTGACCACAAAGTTAGCCCTGATTGGCGTTGGTCCCCTCCTCGGTTGTTTAATTGGTGGCGGCTTACTGATTTTTGCCATTGTTCAACGGTTTGTCATGCGTGAAAAGGCCGTTTTGGCAGAACCCCAAGCCAAAACTTGGGAGGTTGCTTGGAATTGGGAAATTACCTGGCAGGTGATTGTCGTTGGTTTCTTTTTTGTGGGCCAATTGGTGATTCCCATCCTGTTTCAATTATTCAAACCCCAGCTAGCCCAAGTGGGGAGTAGCGTGGGACTGGTGGCAGGGCGGTTCACCGCTGTGTCTACGTTGATCGTCTATGGGCTGATGGCGGCTGGTGCGATTGGGGTGCTGTACGCCTCCATTAAGGAATATGGACCGCTGGCAAACGGCTGGTTTCGGATCAAATTTCAAGAATTTTGGTGGTTGTGGGGATTGGGGGGCTATTTGGTGGCAGTGCCCCTAGTGATTGGGGTGTCCATCGCCAATCAAACCCTTTGGCAGGGCCGGGGTGGCAGCAACCCCCTGTTACAAACGGTGCTAGAGGAAGGCGATGGCGTAGCCCTAGGGGTGTTCTTCTTTACCGCCGCGATCGCCGCCCCCCTCTTTGAAGAACTCTTCTTTCGGGGATTTTTATTGCCCTCCCTCACCCGCTATACCTCAACTTGGGGCGCGATCGCCCTCAGCAGCCTTCTGTTTGCCACCGCCCACCTCAGCGTTTCAGAAATCTTACCCCTCACCGTCCTGGGCATCGTGCTGGGCTTTGTCTACAGCCGCACCAATAACTTGTTAGCGCCCATGATGGTCCATAGTTTGTGGAACAGTGCCACCATGTTGGGCTTGCTCGTCCTAGGCAGCAGCGTTTAGGCCACTTTATCAAACTTCATGAATAACCATAAATTTGCCCTCTAAATCCCATAATCCCTTGACAGGAAATCTGAAAAACCGTATCTTTGTATACAGAAACAAGGCTTCCTTCTCCATCTTTTTAGCTTGAATTCATGGCTGGGAGAAGCCTTATCCATTAGGTCCAATGCAATGTGCTAGGCTCCCTTGGCTTCTGAGGCAAGTTTTGGGGTTGGTCCATGCTTACTTTGCATCATTTAAGAAAATTAGAGGTTAGTTGTTATGTCTATGCATTACCGGGGTGTTACCCACGAAGACAATTCCAAGTTTGTGGAAACCAAGGAAAGTGACATGATTGGTCACTACAGAGGTGCTTGTTGGAAATTGCGTGAGGCTAAGCGCAACATTGCCAAGCATGGTCATGCCCGGTTGAAGTATCGCGGCCACTGGATTGACAACTAATAGCTGATCCTACGTCAGGCTATTCGGTCCTACGAGACTCTTCTGCTTAGCGCTCCATTTGGGGTGCTTTTTTGCTGTTGAGATGGCCAACTTCCTTTAATCGCGATCGCTGCCGAACGTACAATGGCGCTTGATCCACTTGACGTATTGCCTTACAAAGGGCCATGGATGAAGGGTTGAAAATGACCAGTTTCCGGTCAGCGGCAAAACATAACCCTGCTTCTAGCCATTGGGAAAAGGACTCATCCGTCCAACTGTTCCGTGTTTGCCCTGGTCTCTGTGAGCGGATCACTCCAAACACATACCGAGGGGGTTCATCTAAGGCCACGAACACTTTTTTAACGAGGTATACTGCTTGGATCTCAGGGCACTGATGAAAATAGGCTGATAATTGTTGACATTCGGCTAAGGGCAGGTGATGGGGGTGGAATGGGTCGCTGGGGCGGAGATGGTCCCGTTCTTTGTGGGCGATCGCCCATAGGGCTTGGTGTTGCTGACGGCGTTGTCGATAAATATCCGCTTTGTGCCATTGTTGCCGGGATTGACAGACTTCATACAGCAGTTCCGTACCGGGAATCACGAGGCTGGGATCGTGGTTCATGGCCCGCTCGATGTGGAGAATTCCCTGCCAATTCTCCTGCTCGACTAAGATTTTGCCGAGGTGATAGTTGGCTTGTGGATGGTGGGGCGATCGCCGTAGTACTGATTGGAAAAAAGGAATGGCCGCTGTTTTATAGTGTAATGTCTGGGTCAACCATGCCCGTTGCCACAGCTCTCCTAGGGTCAACGGCTCAAGGGTTGATTTTTGCGTCAGGCGGTTCAGGCACGCTAATTGGCGGCGGCGAATGCGGTAACGGTGCATCCAGCTATTTTGATGCTGCTTCACCCAATCAATATCCAACTGATCTAACCAATGCTCTAAATTTCGCCCTAAAAAATACTGGGCTGCTGTTTCTTTGGGTTGACTGGGAAGACGGTTAAGGTCAACGGTGTAATCTAGGGCGCGGAGGCGATCGCCCAAACAGGGATGGGTATCATCCGTATCCGTAATGTTCATTAAGGCCAACTCGATCGTGGTCCGTGCCGTTTCTAAACTGGGACCGCGCCGGAGGGCGTGGAGTAGTGTTGTGACCATTTGGTCAGGGAGGATGGCGGCAGCGATCGCCCGATTATGGAGTTGGGGCCACACGGTCGTATGGAGAAACTGGCTGTAAATGTGGGTCTGAAGCAATGCCTCAGCCTTGGCTTCTACCCCAGCCCATCGAGCCGCCGTCCGATCGGCTTCATATTCATTGGCCCTCGCCAACACAAAAGAGTACGCTTTAAAAAAGGGCGCATACCACTGGAAAAAATGGCGAAATAGCCAACTCCCCTGTTGGTTAGTTTCAAAGCCTGCCGCTAAGTCAAACCACAACTGCCGCATTTGATGAATCCAGCCCGAAAAACGACCATCATTGCCCGATAAATGACGCAACTCATGCAAGATCACAGCGCGAAACTGCTGGGGCGATAGCACTTGCATCAGTGGCAACCCTAGCAATAAATAATTCCTCTGTCCCCCCAATAGCCCAAAGCGGGGACGTTGCACCACTGCGGCATTCAAGTCGTCGGTCAGCAAAATGTGGTGACAGGCAGGTGCTTTTAAGCTACGGCTGTACTGGGCGATCGCCCTAAATAATTCCGGGGCATCCGCTGCGGTCACGGGCACCCCCTGCGGTCTGGGAACATCTAGCCAAAGTAGCCGAATGATGGCCAATGCGATGAAAACCAGGATGAAGTCAATAGAAACAATGGAGGTCATCCCCCATACCAGACAGAGCCAGTGTAAGCCCCATAACATTGCACCTAACAAACCAAACACGGCAAAAATATAGGCATACCCTAAAAATGCCAGTAACCGCAGACGGGTGCGATAATACCGAGGATAGCGATGGGCCTCCACTTCAATCCGTCGCACCAAGGCATTAAATTTCTCAGGGGTTTGGGCACCCAGGTTGGCATGGAACGGAAACCGATCAATAATGGCAACCACACTGTGCCAGGGGACAAACTTCCTCATGTAACTTAGTACTTACCGCAACTTTGCAGGTCTTTCGATCAAGACTTCTCCCCCGTTATATCTAACCTTGGGAGAAGTGGATTACGGTTAATACGGAAATTTTGGTTAAAGATAAGATAAAGATGGCGTAACATTTTTGAACAATTGATGAATTTAGCGCTCTCTGTTGTGGAGAACCTTCAATCTGAATCGCTCACAAGTCAAGAGCGGGCTACCCTAGGCCCGATGGGTTATCTTGGACGCTACAGCCTTGAAAAAAACTTCTGAGTTGGAGTTGTGAATTAGGTGTTATTATCGGGCCTAGGACGGTAGGCTGTTTTTCAAAATTCCCTGAGACCCAATTTTAATTGGGTTTTAATAAAATTTAAGTTGCCATGAACTTTTCTGATCTTGGAATGTACCTTCCTAGGAATCTAGTTATGCTGAACAATGTCCATTGATTCAAATAAAATCATGTAAATCATGATTGGGAGCTTATTGTTAGAAACAGTGGTTCTTAGAAACAGTGATTCCGCCTAGGGCAGGTAAGGCGATCGCCTCTTAATTTAACTCCAATTTTTAATTTCAATGGACAGCCCTATGCCCATAATCCTGCAAGCCCTAAAATCCCAAGATTTCTCGGTTTGTCTACGGATATTCAGCTTGACACCAATGTCCACCTTCACTCTCTCTTCCTGTCATGTCACGAATTCTTAATACAACCGTTCCGGCATCTTCCACGGATTCCCCCTCTGGTGGCCTAATTATCGTGGGTTTTGAGGACCAAAGTAACCGGATGAACGGCACTGATTTGCCGGATGTGATTACAGGGGGAGCGCTCAACGACGTAATTGATGCTTGGATCTCTGATGATGAGATCTACGGGCTTGGGGGTGACGACGAGATTTTGGCGGGTACGGGCAATGATTTTGTATCCGGTGGAGATGGCAACGATAACATCAATGGCGAAGATGGCGATGACTCCCTCCA
>JAYKIC010000628.1:0-3293 GCA_035284985.1 Leptolyngbyaceae cyanobacterium | reverse complement strand
GCCTATGATGTATCTGCGATTTATCCCACCCGCATGGACCCCTCCCATTTTGTCGTCTATATGGGAACCGCACCTCAAAATGTAGCTGTCGCCATTGAAGGCTTACAAGGGGAAGTGGAGCGTTTATACCAAACCCCCCTCACATTAGAGGAGTTACAGGTTGCTAAAAACAAATTGTTAGGCCAGTATGCCCTGGGCAAACAAACTAACGGCCAATTAGCCCAACTTTATGGCTGGTACGAAATCTTAAATGTTGGCGTGGAATTCGATACTATCTTTCAACAGAAGACCGAATCCCTAGACCCAGAACAATTACAGGATATTGCCCATCGTTACTTTAAACAGGAAAGTTGCCTATCCTTAGTGGGACCGGAGGAGGCGATCGCCTCCCAGACCCCAGCCTAAAGAACAGGATATAACCGGATAAACCTAATCACATCCCAACGTTTTGTACAAAAATGTTAAATGTCCTAAAACGATACGCTAGGGTGTGGTAACTCCATAGAGTATCTTGCCTAACTGAAGCACACCATGTCATATTTTGTAGCACAAGGATATTGCCCCAATCCTCTTGCCACGGATATCGGATGTAGTCTGTCAGGAGTTCGATACCTGTGTTGGAAATGTTATTGAAATGCCCCCGCCGAAATTCTGATCCCCTGCTAAGCTAAGGTTAAAATTTGCCCTGGGACAGGATGGTTAATCACTGACGAGACTCTATGACCTCTCCACCTATTTCCCAATATTCCAGTGATTACCCCGATGAATTTGGCGACCCGCGATCGCCAGAACCTACCCCTGTCTACGCGCTCAAAGAACTAGTCGCTCGGTTATACCGAGAACAAAACAAAATCCACGACCTCCTCAGTTCCCTTAGCTTTGCCCTGCGGAGTCTCAAAAACCTGAATCAGTTTTTAGAACTCACCCCCCTCATTGCTAGCCGGGTCACAGATGCCGAAGGGGGTGCCCTCATTTTAGTCAAAGCCGACGGTCAACTTCGCCTAGAACGCTTACATTGCCAACTCAGCAAAGGCTGTTCCCTCGTCCGCCAATCCATGGAACTAGCCGCCCGTCAAGTCACCGAACACGGCCATGCGGGGACCAACGAATCCCCCATGAGTACGGTGATGCGCCATCTAGACAACGCCATCAAACAGCAATTAGAACCCGATACACGGGTCTTCGGCACTACCATCCTGGTCAAAAATGTCGAACGGGGTTGGTTGTATGTATTCAGCCAAAACGATGGCTATCACTGGACCGAAACTCGCCAAAAGTTAATTCGACTAGTCGCGGACCAAACCGCTGTCGCCATTGAAAACGACGAACTAGCCGCAGAACTACGGGAAAAAGAACGGCTCGATCGCGAATTAGAAATTGGTGCAGAAATTCAGGTCCAGCTCTTACCCCGGCACTGTCCCAAAATTGACGGGGTCGCCCTCGCCGCCCGCTGTAAAACCGCAAACCGAGTCGGGGGCGACTATTATGACTTTATCCCAGCCAATTACGATCAAACCCGGTGGCGCAATACCCTTCAGGGCACCAATCCCCCCCCCGCTGAAGCCATCGAGCAAAGTCGTTGGAGTATCTCCATTGGGGATGTGATGGGCAAGGGAGTCCCCGCTGGCCTGATCATGACCATGTTACGGGGGATGTTACGGGCCGAAGTGCTCAACCGCCACTCCCCCTCCATGATTCTGCAACACCTCAACCATGTGATGTACGGTGATCTGGAAAATTCTAATCGCTTTGTCACCCTGTTTTATTCGGAATATAACCCCGCAACCCGCACCCTCGCCTATAGCAACGCCGCCCATCACCCGCCCCTGCTTTGGCGAGCCGCCACCAAAACCATTACCACCCTCGATACCGCAGGCATGTTGATTGGCTTAGAAATGGATACCCAATATGAAGATGGCGAAGTGCAATTGTTGCCGGGGGATACGGTCATCTACTACACCGATGGGTTTACCGATGCGGCCAACTCCAAAGGTCATCGCTTTGATGAAGAAAATTTAATTCAATGCGTTCACGATGCTTGTCTCAACGGGTATAATCCACAGGAGATTTTGGAATATCTCTTTGAGAAGGTACAAGCCTTTATTGGGCTAGCTCATCATAACGAAGATGATATGACCCTAGTAGTGTTGCAAGTCCAAAACGATTAGCAGTAGTATCAACGGCATTGGTGCAGTTTGGTTTTCCGATTTTCAGTTCCGATTTTAAGTCTACACACAAGGATAGGTAGAACATGGATATGATGGCATTGATTCAAACTAGCCCCAACTTGGGATTTGCATTAGGGTTGCATGGCCTAGCTTGGCATGAACTGGGCTGGCATGGCCTAAGCTTTAGCAGCCTTATCCACTTTAAGCTAAGCTTTCTACAAATTCACGTCACAGACTGGACCGTGTTAGCGCAGCAGTTTGAAACCGATCCCTTCCGGGGCATTCGGGAATGGTTTGCCAATTTGGTTGCTACAGGACAACTTTGGGCCTTAATTATTGGCTTTATTATTGGATATTTCTTCCGAGCCTCCACATCCTACGGTTAAACCCCTGCACGAGTAAGACATTACGGGAATACTCTCAAATCTAGATATTCCCCCCAATTGCCCACGGGTGCAACGAATCAGTAATTTATCTCCAAGTCATGATCATGTTTACTTTTTTCCTCCATCAGTTTTTTGCTCCACGCCAAAACGGAGGGGGGCGAGGCAAATTAATTGCACTGTTTTTGGTGGGATTATCCATTGTGAGCGCGGTGCCCCTGTTGGGTCTTAAGGATGGTCAACCACATCAATCAATGACCCTGCACCACACCAAAGAAAAGTTGGCCCCTACGGTGATGCCAAAGCTGTCTCTGGGGCAGGTCGCCTATGCCCAGGAGCAGATGGCGGCTGAAACGATTGATAATTATGCTGAGGCTGTTCTTAACATTGAGCAGATAAGAACTGACACATTTGCGACGATTACAACCTTGATGGCTCCTGATCCAGTGCCCTCGATTGCCTGCAATCAGGAAGACAGTATTCGTGACTTGCCCAATGATGTTCAAGATCTCGTGGTGGACTTTTGTCAGACCTCGATCGCCCTAGTGGAAGCCACTGGGCTAACGGTTCCAGAATTTAACCAAATTACGGCGGATCAAGCAGGTGATCCTGCCTTATTTGATGCAATTCAGGAAGCTTTGACCCGGTTGCAAACCCCCGCCTCGGATGGGATGACGGAGGCAGAGCCGGGGGACGATATCAATGCAACAACCGAAGATTCGTAGTCTGAACCGCAGCGCCT
>JAYKIC010000627.1:0-6952 GCA_035284985.1 Leptolyngbyaceae cyanobacterium | reverse complement strand
GTACAAGTATACAAGCCGCCATATATACTTTTTATCAAAAACTATCTGCTTCTAGGGTTAGGCAATATTTTACTAGTCTGAAATATCTGCTTTACGGTTTCTGTGCTCTTTCAATAAGAATTAAAGTGCTATTTTTAATTGGATTCTATCCATCATTCGGTTTAGGATAGTAGACTGTCAAGCTTTAAGCCATGCGTTCGTATGTTCGTATAGTCGAAAATAATTTGGTAGAGATTGCTACTTATGAAATTGCCTACAGAAACTAATAACACTTCCTCAGATACACCAACATACCCTATATCAGTGATTACTCTGCGATGGATTGGCTATGTTATACTTCTGCTCTTTTTGATGGATGTAGTGGCTTTAGTTTATCCTCCCGACTTCATGAACCCTAACTGGGAGTTTCAAACTGTTGGTAACATTGTCGAGCGGATCGTGGTCCCGATGATGGGTTTGGGATTCATTTTGTTTGGAGAAGACAAGCTCCGTAAGCCCATTGATCTCCTTTTCGTAAAATGCCTATCTTGGCTCTTACTATTCGTGAGTATCATTTTCATCATTTTGATTCCCCTTATTTTAACAACTAGTGCCCAAAGAATTGCTGCACAGATTGACAATAATTTTGGGGAACAATACCAAGAGCAGATATCCCAATCCCAGTCATTACAAGCGCAAATTGAATCAGCAAGTGCCACTGATTTAGAAGCTTTAATCGCTAATCAGGCAGAAGGTTCTAACATTAATTCTCCCGAAGAAGCACGGGAAGAGCTATTAAGTAATTTGGCTCAAGCTCGGCAAGAGTTACAACTTCAGGTGCAAGGGGAAATCAATCAACGTAAAATAGTGGTTAGAAAGAATGCTGTTAAGTGGATTTTGGGGTCTTTTGTATCAGGAGCTTTATTTGCTTATACGTGGCATTTAACCCGATGGGCACGCATTTCTAAAACTGGAAGTATTCTTGAAATTTTTTCTGGAAGGAAGAAGTCAAGACTATGAATATTGAACAGTGCGTCATTAAGCAAGTGTGGAAGAAACGGTGGTTCTGGTGGTTAGCTCTTTCTTCTATCTTGACAACTATTTACTTGACTCTGGTATGGATTGCCGATGATACTGGCCAGTTCTGCATGAGTTTACTGTTTTATTTCTGTGCTTATAGTACGTTGAAAGAAAGATATAAGTGCAGTGATTTTAACTTCACGGATAATAAGCTTTCCTATTTTCTAGCGGTACCGCTTTTGGGGTGGGTGTTACTCCATAGCTCTACCCAAACGGACGATTATACGGTTCGGCTATTTCCATTTGTCTCAGCGGTGGCGATCGCCCTTCTTTCCTCAGGTTGGTGTAATCTAAGACAATACTGGCGAGAACTGACCATTTTCTTTTTCCTTGGTGTACCTAGTTTTTGGGCCTATCACTTGATCGATCTTTCCCCATGGACTGCCAAATTTTCTGCCTTAATGCTCTGGTATACAGGATTTGATATTGTCTCCGAGGGCACATTTATGGCTCTGACTGATGGCAGAGTTGTTGAGGTTGTATACGACTGTTCTGGCATTGATATGGTTAATTATTTGCTAGGGATGTCGGTCATATGTTTGATTATGTTCCCCGTCAGTGGGTGGTTGAAGCAGTTTTTCGTACCGTTAATGGGGGCTTCAATTGGCTTCCTAGTGAATGGCTTTAGGGTAGCCTTAATGGTTGTGCTAGCCAAATTTGATCAGCAGGCATTTAACAACTGGCATACGGGTACTGGATCATATACGTTTGCACTGCTTGGTATTATTTTGCTGGGGTTAATGTATTGGTTCTTGATGACTCAGGATAGCTTAGCCACCCACTCCTCTAAACATATTGATTCTTAGAACTAGGACAGAAAAGGTGTTGCGAGATACCTATACATCCCACAACACCTAACCTCTGGTTACTGGACTGTAATGGTTCGATCGCACATCGTGAAACCGAAGTTGCAGCCCTAGGGTCACTTGTTTCATCACCCAGTACAAGACAGTCAAAATTATAAATGTTACCCCAATCACTAGCATGGGCCATTTAGAGGTCAGACTATTGAGGGTAATTAGTAACACATTACTGGGGTCCATCACCAAATCCCAGCTATTGAGGCGGATGAAGCGACCTAAGTAAATTCCTACCGCACAGAGGGCATGGATTAATAGTTCTGCTGGTAAAATATACTGGGAAAAACCACGTTGTTCTAAATAACTGCCTTGGTTAATTAACGCTATTACATAGGCTTCAAATCCTACTAAAATGGCAGCGACGTGTAGGGGAATAAAGATTAGGGTCACAACCCAAGTGGGAATTACACCAGAACTAATCCCCCGAATTAAATGAATAATATCAGTTAGCACGTAAGGCGCATTGGGTAGAAATGTGATAAAAATGGCGAGCACTACCCACCATTTCCAGCTACGGGTTTGTTCCTTTTGGCGCATTAATAATAGGTGAATGGCAAGCAGTGTGAGGGCGATCGCCCCCAACCCAAATAACTCTAGAAGCGCCGTTATTTCTCCCTGCATGACCCCTCGAATGAGATTAACCTGAGCCGCTATCACCCGTGGTAATCGGGGCCATAAACCGATTACTCCCATAAAAGTAGTCACACCCATCAAGAGCCACAACCAGAGTTGGGTTTTAGCTTTACGATGAAATAGCAAAAAACTGAGTACTAGCGGCACAAAAGCAAGGAATAAATTCCACACAATCCAACCGCTGTAGACATTAGTAAACGCGAGCGAGATATCAAATAAAAGTGAACTCATAGACGTGAATGAAAATAATGGGGAACCAATCCGACCCCCTGGACAATCGTCAAGATAATGAAACAATCACCAGGGAATAACTGGATTGAGCATAACAATGGCAGTTGTCGAACGTGTGACGCTCGTTTGTTTTTCCACGAGCATTTGGGCCGAGGGGATGGAAGAAGGGGGCCTGTGGCATCGCCTCTAACATAGCTGTTGTCTTCCTTTCAGCCTTTCAGTTGCACCAGGGACATTGCGCCTGAAGGGGGGGATACTCCCTCTATATTCGTAAAGAAGTTTTTACAACGGCATTTAGAATAACCAGACCTCTTGACAAACTGAGTAAAAACAGTAACAATAGATATAGAAACAAAAAAAGATTCGTTCATCTTCTACGGTATGGTTGCGGTGAGTTGATGCGATCGCAGTTGGGACGGCATATTGCATCTCAAGCGAGTTCATTCATTCACACAGCATTCATGCAACAGTAGCAAGACGGAAGTAGGGGTATTTGATCCAGCCAGTTTATGGCGAATCCTAATCCCGAAGGAACGCGCCTCAGTTAGCTTAACCGTTACTCTTTGAGGAGGCGAATCCCAAATGACTATTAATCAAAACATCAACCAAGACTTCTCTGTTCAGCAGGAATACCGCGTACTAGTGCAAAAGCAACGGCAGAAAGCAAAGCAACGCCAGCAGTCTATGTTGACTCGGCTATCTGCGGAAATCGCGGGTTAGATTTAATTTATCTGCTTTTGCTTAATTGTCTGCTTGGCTGCAAAAGGGTTGGGAAGGCTCAAATGATGACACTTAAAACCCTGTTAAAAATTGCTTAATACTTTAAGCATTTTTTGCAGCATGACTTGGCTTCAAGTGGCTTTATGCCTATGACTGTGGTTCCAGCAAGAGCTATGTATAGCATCGGCATAATTTGTTCACTGAACCAAGATGTAGTTTCCTATTGAATCAGGAGGATTAGACCTATGTCATTAATGTATCGAGGTCACGAAGTTCAATCTGAAGATGTTGTTGTTAACACTGTGGTTGCAGGTGAGAAGGGTACCTATCGGGGGGCAGCGGTTGCCTTTCGTCGGGCGGCTCACTTCAACCACCGAGTGACTCCCACCAAACAATATCGTGGTGTGACCTACTAAGTTTGAGATCATGGGGGCTTTTGATCTCATATGACCCGGCTTTTGCCGGGTTTCTCTGTTGGCCTGAAATGGTTCCGTGATGGATTGCCAGTGATATCGGTATAGAGGCAGGGCTAAGGGTTATGGTTGCCATGACTTTTAGCCCTGTACGCTTGTATTTAGAGGGCTGTGTTGACTCCATCCACAGTTTTGTTGCTAAATCCTTTAAATTGCAAAATCCCTAACCTCTAAACGCTGCGATTTCATGGGTGAGGGAGGCAGCGATCGCACCGACCACAGCCCTTTCGCCCCAATTCTTGCCCCGCTGTCTTAAAGCCAAAGGCGGATAGGATAAATTGCCACCGACACTGGCGAGTGTGGAGAAACTGCTGCATGGTTTTCATAGCCGGATTGAATGTTGGCGGTTTGAGCCGAGGGTTCAGGTGGATTTTGTAGCGGAAGGGGTCGAGCCAGGTGAGTTGTCCTGTGATATGCAAGAGTGACAAGGTAACGGCTCCATGTTTGAACTGCCGACTAATCGTTTGAATATCGCCATTTTGCGGCAATTTTTTTATCAACTGTTGGGCTTCTTGCCATGATTTGTGTTGTTGGGCGTGAAGAAACTGACGCTGGCGTTGGTCTTGGTCATCGAGCCAGCCTGTGGGTTCGCTGACTAAGGTGAGGGCGATCGCCCCTTTGCCATCCCGTCCGGCCCGACCCACTTCTTGCACATATTCTGACAGGAATGACGGTGCTTGCATTTGCACGACCCAGCGGCAGTTCGGTTTGTCGATGCCCATGCCGAAAGCGGAGGTGCAGATCACAATCGGAATGCTATCTCCTAGCCAATTTGCTTCCACCTGTCGCCGTTGGGTAGCTCCCATTCCAGCATGATACGCCGCTGTGTTGTAGCCTAGCTGATTGAGCCAGTCGGATATTTCCTCAGTTTGGCGACGGGTGCGGACGTAAATTAGCCCAGACTGATTGGGGTGGGATTGGAGCCACTGGTGCAGGCGCGATCGCCGTCCCCGTGGGGTCCATACCGTTTGCACGGTCAAGGTTAGGTTTTGCCGCAGGGGATTGAGTAGAATCCGCTGGGGATTTTGCAAATTCAGTACGGACTCAATGGTGGATTGGGCTTGGGGATCGGCGGTGGCGGTGAAGGCGGCGATCGCTATCGGTTCCCCATTAGGCTGAGTTTTGAGTAAGGCTTCTCGCACTTGGCCCAAGCGGCGATAGGGTGGTCGAAAGGTATCGCCCCACTGCACCAAACAATGGGCTTCATCCAAAATCAGGCCATTGATCAGAACATGGGGTTGGTTTAACTGTTGCCATAGCAACGGACTGAGTAGAGTTTCCGGAGAAACGTAGAGTAATCGCAACCGCTGCTGATCAATTTGCCAGAAAAGGCGCGATCGCTCCCGTTTATCCAGTTGGCTATGGAGTAAGGCCGCTGGCAACCGTCGTTGTTGTAGGTCTCGCACCTGGTTTTCCATCAGCGCAATCAGGGGCGATACCACAATGGTCAACCCGCGTTGTAACAGGGCGGGTAATTGAAAACAGATGGATTTGCCGCCCCCTGTCGGCATGACCACCAACGTATCGGTGCCTTGGAGCAAACTACGAATGATCTCACCTTGGGGTGGACGGAAGGAGTCATAGCCCCATATTTGTTTGAGGGCCGTCTGAATGTGCTGCCAGGAAGCAGGATTGGACGGAGGTGTGGTTTGATGCATCCCTAGATAGTTGTTGAGAAACTCTGATTTCAGTAGATGGGTCTAGAGTTCCCCGATGGTGCCAGAAACTATCAGGGCAGCGGTGAGAGGGCGATCGCCGTTATGCCTTCTTTTAATTTTTCTACAAAAGTATTCTATCTTGGCGGTAGGTATGCCATAACAGAACAGAATTGTCACCTTTTAAATGAATTGAATTTTAAGGAGCCAGGGGATGGACATCGCCGTACTCGTCACATTTTTATCGCCATTTTTACCTCAGCTATTGAAAATTGGTGGCCAAGCGGCTGAAAAAATCACTGAGGTGGTTTCGGAGAAGGCAGGAGATGCGGCTTGGGCTAAAGCCACAAAAATTTGGCAACGGCTCTACCCCAGCATTGAAAGTAAGGATGATCTGAATGTGGCGACTCAGCAGGTGGCGGCGAAGCCTGACAGTAAAGCTCGCCAAGCCGTATTTCAAGAAGAACTGGAAACCTTATTGCAAAATCAACCTGAATTGATGGTGGCGATCGCCCAAATCATGACAGAAGAGGCTTCAGGGGATACGGACAAAATTCAGCAAACCATCGGTAGTGTGGACGGTCAAGTCATTGGTGAGATGAAGGGGGGCAAGAATACTACTATCGACAGTGTGGAAGGCCAAGTGGTTGGCGAGATGAGTGGTGGCGAAAATAATGCCAACAAGACGATTGGTGAAGTGTCAGGTTCCGTTAAGGGTGGTATCAATCTTTGAGTAAATCTGAAGCATCCTCGCAACCAGAATCACAATTATTGCAGCAACAAGCTGATACCGTTCATGGCCAAGTTATCGCCAAGATGACCGGGGGATCGAACCAACAATCTGATACTGTTCACGGCCAGATCATTGCCAAAATGACCGGGGGCATGAACGTGGGGCAGCTTACGGTTTATGTGTCACAGATGCAAATGCCGTTAGAAACGGTGGCAGAGAAACCACAACCCTCCAAAACTCGGTTAGGGGCCAATCCGTATCAGGGATTGTTAGCGTTTCAAGAAACGGATGGCGATCGCTTTTTCGGTCGAGATGCCCAAATTAATCAATTGTGGCAACAATTTCGCGGCTTATTCGATCATGAATCCACCACGCGGATTCTCACCATTTACGGTCCATCCGGGTCCGGTAAATCCTCCCTGGCCCGTGCCGGGTTGATTCCCAAATTGGGAGAGGAAGCGATTCCCGGATACACCGTGGCCCGTGTGGTGTCGCTCCTTCCGGGCACCCATCCCATTGAAGCCCTGTCCACTGTCCTAGCCCGTATTGTCACCCAGGATGCCACCCCGGTCGCCAAGCAGCGGGAAT
>JAYKIC010000626.1:0-5963 GCA_035284985.1 Leptolyngbyaceae cyanobacterium | reverse complement strand
GGCTGCCTATGATCGCCATGAGTTAAATTACGATAACGTTGCTTTGGGCCGTTTGCCCTATAAGGTGACGCAAGATCCCATGGTTACTCCGATGCGAGAGTTAGCTTATCTGCCCAAAGGGGTAATGAACCCCCACGATTTACCCAAGGGTTCCCGGCGAGCAGGTAAAATGCCAGAGGAGATTTTAGCCGCACCGTCGGAGGGTGCGGGATCAGAGGATTAAGAAACGCGCTAGTGGATAGCGGTGTAATGGGAGAAAAGGATCTATGAATGGGCTAGAAGTTCAGTTGCCAGGTTTGGATTTTGGGGCGATGAGTTTGGCTGAAGGCGTTCAGTTTATTTCATTTGTGCTGCTAGGGCTGATGATGGTGGGAGCCGCATTGGGGGTGGTGTTGCTAGCTAACATCGTTTACTCTGCATTTTTGTTAGGGGTAGTTTTTGTCAGCTTGTCCGGTTTATTCATTCTGCTGACTGCCGGATTTGTCGCAGCGGCTCAGATTCTCATTTATGTGGGTGCGGTTAATGTACTCATCTTATTTGGAATTATGCTGGTGAATAAGCGGGAAGGATTTAGTGAATTAGGGAATGCTTGGTTGGGCCGAGTGGTAACGGGTTCCGTTTGTACTGGGCTATTTGCGCTATTAGGTACCATGATCCTGTCTACCCCCTGGTCGTTGTCGGATGAGGTGGCGGCGGGTGAAGAGGCAACCATTATGATCGGCAAACACTTGTTCAGTGATTTCCTCCTGCCCTTTGAAGTCGCTTCTGTGTTGCTACTCATTGCCTTGTTGGGGGCTATTGTGATTGCACGACGGGAACTGGTGCCCGATGAGGACGTGGCGATCGCTCCTCCCCTCACCCTCCCAGAACGGCCCCGCAGTTTAGCCCAATCTAGCCCTCAGGATTCCTGACCCTGACGGGTTGGAAAAAAGGGATAGTTGGGGGCGATCGCGCCCTTGCCGATTAATCATCACATCAACTTTCATCTAATCGATTTAGTACATAATTCCATGCAACTAGAATATTTTCTTCTACTAGCCGCCGCCCTATTCTGTATTGGGATCTATGGTTTAGTCACGAGCCGGAATGCCATTCGAGTATTGATGTCCATTGAATTATTGCTCAATGCGGTGAACTTGAACTTACTGGCATTTTCCAACTACCTTGATCCGGCGGGGATTAAGGGTCAAGTCTTTGGAGTGTTTGTGATCACGATTGCCGCAGCCGAATCAGCCGTCGGACTAGCCATCGTGCTTTCAATTTATCGCAACCGCAACACGGTGGATATGGAGCAATTTAACCTACTCAAATGGTAAATGCGTCCTGCTCCTAATCCTTATTCCCCTGTTGAGCAGAATTCTGGCGGAACTTTACGGTGTTGTTTTAATCGTTCAATGGTAGCCCAGTGAAGCTCAACCAAGTCATTATTGCGTATAAAGCGGGACATCCAGTCAGTCAAGAATGGGCTGAAATGTGTGCGGGTCAGCTTGAGCAACGTAATTGTCGGGTGATGGTAGGTCCAAGTGGGCCAGAGGATAATCCCTATCCTGTTTTTCTGGCTTCTGTGCGCCAGTCCATTGACTTAGCCATTGTTTTTGGTGGAGACGGGACCGTATTATCAGCAGCCCGTCAAATCGCTCCCAGGCAAATTCCCATTTTGGCCGTGAACGTGGGGGGACATCTGGGTTTCCTCACAGAGTCATCGGAACATTTGGCTGATCCAGAGGCAGTATGGGATCGGTTGTTGGAGGATCGGTTTGCAGTGCAACGGCGCATGATGTTACGGGCAGCAACCTTCCAAGGGCGCGGTTCCGCCGATCGCACCGCTGTCAGTGAGTACTTCTTAGCCCTCAATGAGATGTGTGTCAAACCCGCCTCCGCTGACCGGATGATTACCTCTGTGCTGGAGTTAGAGATTGACGGTGAAGTGGTGGATCAGTATCAAGGGGACGGATTGATCGTATCCACGCCTACGGGATCAACGTCCTACACCGCTGCGGCCAATGGCCCCTTTGTCCATCCCGGCATGAATTCCATTATTGTCACCCCGATTTGTCCCCTCAGTTTATCCAGTCGGCCCATCGTACTGCCCCCCGGTTCCGTCGTCAGTATTTGGCCTTTACGGGATCAGGATCTATCCACGAAGCTGTGGATGGATGGTGTGCTGTCTGCATCCATCTGGCCCGGTCAGCGAGTGGAGATCGGCATCGCTGATTGCTTAGCTCAATTTATTATTTTGAGGGAAGACTATTCATACTACACGACCTTACGAGAGAAGCTTTCATGGGCGGGAACCCGGATTCGCTATGACAATCATTATCGTTCCTAGCCAATTCCCTGCTGTTTGCACCAATTTTAAACGCAGCTCATCCCGCTCCCACCCTGTGGACCCAACTGAATATTATGCATGAGCCAGCCGCCCAAAAGACGAGAGAGGCGGGGCTAAGGATAGTGATGAACGCTGTCTTAAAATTGACTATCAATTGCTCCTTGATTAACACCCAATCGTCCATGCACATTTCCTAACCCATACTAAAAACGGTAGGCCCAATGTGCCACATTTGGGATCGGTTTTCGGGTTAAGAGACAGATTGGGGAGGTTGGGAGCATTAGGATTAATGACACAATTGACAATCGGTGGGAGACTTTTCACAGCCCCTCTCCTGACAGCGAACATCTACCCATACCTTGAGACCCTTCTCAGATGCCGTAATCACCGTGTGATATCCCTGATTAGCAAGGGATATACTTGTGTCGTAGGCCCGTTGCCGATGTGTATTTAAATACAAGGCAACATAACGGTAAAATGTCTTCTGCACAAAAATAGCTTCTCGAACCCGATGGCCATCATAAAACTTAAATGGCTGGATGCACGACTCACTCAAAACAGATGGCAACATTGTTCCAGTTGATATAGTGTCAAATCACAACGATCAGTTTCCTGAACCCAAGTTTATAATAAGTTATTTTAGAGATATAAAATTCAGTGTAATTATCTATGCTATAAACTCTTTAAATTACTCTAATCTGACCATAAGGGGGCTATCAATTTTCCTTTAATTAGCGTAGAAGCCAGCATTTCCATAACATAATTGGAACAACAAGGACCACTCTGCGAACGCGATCCTAGCTGTGCATCTTACATAAACGCTTGAAACACCGACCAGGTCTGAACATCAGCTAGTAATGCTTGATATCCCTCCGGGTTAGGATGGAGACCATCAGCACAGAGGCGCGATCGCCACCACGCCTCTCCCCGATTCATCCACCGATCAAAAATATCAAGATAAGGAATACCACGCTGGGCACAGGCTTTTTGGGTTGTTTCCTTATAGGCCCATTGGTCAGCATGATTGTAATACATACAGCCCATAAACGGCATACGGTTTTCGTCCACCGGAGTCATGCCAACAAAGAGGACCGGACACAAACCTTGGGCGTGATCCAGCAGGTAGGCCAAATCCTGTTCAAATTTAGGCATGGGGGTGAACAGCTTGCCAGTGGGCCGACCCAACCGGGCAGAATCATTGATACCAACGGAGAGGAGAATGACATCGGGGACACGGTGGCGCAACTCTCCCCGGCAATGGAATTCTGCATCCAATCGCTGGCTGACCTGATGCACACCATCCCCACGAATTCCGAGGTTATACAAAACATGGCCGGGACTGTGGGGATGCATCCACTGCCGTCGCAACTGCTCGACCCAGCCACCACCGACGGGATCACCGTAGCCATAAATTAGGCTATCCCCCAAGGCCACGACTCTTAAGGAAGTCTGGGACGGCTGCCGCTGGCGGATTTGCTGAAGAAATCCCTGCTCTGCGGGGGCTAAATCAAGGGCTGGGGAAGAGGGCGATCGCCTCGAATCGGCCATTAGATCATCTACAAGGCTGTGATTATCTTGGTGCAACAATTTAGGTTCAGCGATGGACCGAGAAATGGTATGCATACAAAAATCGGCAGTGAATAAATTGAGTAAGACCCTCCCAACGGGAAGAAGGCTTACCAATGAAATGTATCACCTTGTCATGTAAGTTATCAAACCTTTACAAAGTGTCGTACTCCATTAGGCGGAAAATCGGTACGGGAGGAAGGTCATCATGCTTCATTCCACAGGGTAGTCAGTTGTCTGATGCTAGCATGATTACCGTTACCCAAAATGAGGTGGTCGAGGACGGGAATACCCAAGATGTTGGCTCCTGATAACAATTGGCGAGTCAGTTCGATATCTTCCTTGCTGGGTTCCACATTGCCAGAGGGATGGTTATGGGCCACAATCAGGCGGGTGGCTCCTTGGCGGATGGCTTCTCGAAAAATATCCCGTGGGTGGGCTAGGGTTTCGGTAGCGGTGCCGATGCTAACGATTTGGCGACCGATGACTTGGTGTTTGACATCTAATAGTAAAACGGCGAATCGTTCTTGGGGTTGCCACATCAGATCGTTGCTGAGGTAAGCGGCGGCGATCGCCGGATCATCAATCACCACCTTATCCTGGGGTTGGGTGTAGAGTACCCGTTTGCCCAACTCGATCGCCGCCAGAATCGTCGTCGCCTTAGCCGGACCAATGCCCTCAATACTGGTAAGTTCGTTCACACTAACCCCCCGTAACACATCCAACGGATCACGCTCATTGACACTCAAGGTTTTCAGAATATGGTGGCCCAACCCGACAGCGGACAGTTTCCCTGCCCCCTGTCCCGTGCCCAGCAAAATCGCCAACAGTTCCGCATTGGATAAACTTCTGGCCCCCTGTTCCAACAACCGTTCCCTGGGGCGTTCGCTGGTGGGCATATCCACCACTCGCAGTGCATAGGTCATAGCGTCCCTGATATCGTCAATACGCAAGTTTTTAGGTCAACTCTAGTTATCGCTGGTCAGTCGGTGAGTCAACATGGGTATTTTTACTAAAGAATGGGAGAGGATCAGGCAATTAGGAAGAGGGAGCGATCGCGCCTCCATCCCCAACCCTAAATTGCAGTACAAATTACGATATCGTGTAAACACCGACTCCCTCATCCACTCACCCACTCACCCACCCACCATGCCCAAATAGTTCAACACCGCTGGTCCCTGCCAAGCTGACATCCACTACATGTTGCCCCCCTTGGCCCGATTGCCCAACCTGGAACGTCTTGTGGCCCAACGGGGCTACTTTGTGATCCATGCACCTCGGCAAACGGGCAAAACCACAGCGATGCTGGCCTTGGCCCAACAACTTACCGCCAGTGGGCAATACACCGCCATTATGGTGTCCGTGGAAGTTGCCGCCGCCTTTCCTCAAGATTTAGCAGGAGCGGAAAGGGTGATCCGACAATCTTGGCGCAATATGGCGATGAACCGATTGCCAGATAATTTACAGCCGCCCCCATGGCCAGAAGCGGCACCGGGGCAGGGCATTCAATCGGCATTGCAACAGTGGGCGCGTTCGTCCCCGCAACCGTTGGTGGTGTTGATCGATGAAATTGATGTGTTACAGGATTTTAATTTATCTCAAGGGCAACCCTGGTTGGTGAATGCCCTGGCTAAAGCGGTGGTGGAAACAGTGGTGCCCGATCCACTGCAACCGATTACGGCATCCCATATGGAAGCGGCCAAGGAGATGCTGATTCAACAGCGAGACACCCATGTTGATAGCCTGATGAGTATTTTGCAGGAGCCGCGAGTGCGAGCGGTGATAGAGCCGATGCTGGCAGGGCAGGAGTTGAATGGGGTGCCCAATGATGATCGTCAGTTTTTGGTGGATTTGGGACTAGTGGCCCGGTCTGAGGCGGGGGGATTAGTTCCGGCCAATCCGATTTATCGAGAGGTGCTGCCACGGGTGTTGGCGGATGGGGCGCAGGATAGTTTGCCCCAGATTGCCCCCAGTTGGTTGACCGCCGATGGCACCCTGGATGGGGTGAAATTGCTGGAGGCATTTTTGGTCTTTTGGCGGCAACATGGCCAACCGTTGCTTAAAAGTG
>JAYKIC010000625.1:0-3020 GCA_035284985.1 Leptolyngbyaceae cyanobacterium | reverse complement strand
CCTAAATCCCTTCTCCCAAAAGGGGAGAAGGGACTTCAAACCAGGTTCTTGGGTCGAAAGCCCCTCTCCCGCTCTGGGAGAGGGGTTGGGGTGAGGGCTGTTTGAGTTTTGTCAGTCAATCAGATTGACTAGTCCTGAAAAATATCCATTGCGAGTTGATCAAAATCATCTGGAAACCATGAAAAACGCCATTATTCGACCAATCAAATGTGTCCTATTCAAGTTGAGTTTACTGATTGGCGGCATAGGACTGCTGGGGGGTTGTCAAGCAGCGGATACGGTTGTGCCATCCCCCCGTGATCTGATGATTCAACAAGATTGGGAATTAAAGCCGGGAAATTTAGTGGCTGGCCACCGGATTAGCGGTGGTCTCGGTGATGTGTCGATTGAAATGAATGGTGATTCCCTCTACGCACCATTTGCGGGTACTTTATATCCCCACCGCCAGTATTGCGTCATTTTCGCCAGTCCAGAGGTTCCGGCTTACTTATTTCGATTTTGCGATATTCAACAACCTCGCCTAGGGGAACGCCAGCGGGGTGAGACCCTAGGACATGGGCAAACGCTGCAATTTGCCACATTGCGGAAGCAACCGAGTGGGGAGTGGGCGATCGTGGAACCTGCCCAAGATATTTTGGAACGCATTCTCACCCGATCTTAATTTTTTTATTTTATGTGCAAACGTTTGCACTATTTCGTGATTGCACTATTTCGTGATTCTAATATCTCACGGTTGTAATTTTGTTATGACTCACTCCAGTTCGTCTGTTAATTTCCATCCTTCCCCTTCGACTGTCGTGTGGACCGTTGCCACTACGACCGTTGCCACTACTCTGTTGTGCCATGGCGCGGTATTGGGGTCGTCGAGGGCGATCGCCCAATCCCCTACGGGTTTCAACTTGGATTCAAGGACTATCCCCGATCCGATCTCCAATGATAATCCGGTGGCCACGCCGGATGGCTTAGATTTTAGCTTGGTTGCTGTGGAACCCACGTCGGAGGGAACGGGGTCCGTGGTAGCCCCCGGCTTTCCAAGAGCATCACTGACCCCATCTCCCCCAACATCAGCGCCCTTAAATAGCCTCTCATTCGACCTAGCTCCCACGACTCCTGCGCCCAATCCGGCTCCCAATCTTGTACCCAATCCTGCGCCCTCGACCGTCCCTGTTCTGCCTGAGGGTTTGTCTGCCAGTCTAGCCCATGTATTCGAGGGGGATACAAATTCTTTGGTGGCGATCGCCATTGGTAGTGCCGAAGGAACCCGTACCCCAGATGGTGGTAAGACCTGGGCATTTCAGGGACACACCGACCCCGGTAATGGGGTGTGGAATTTGGGCACCTTTTCCTGGCAGCATGGGGCCAACTCGCCCGAAGAAGCGGATCAGAAGCAGTTGGCCCGTTTAAAAAAGCAGGCGGTGCAACTGCATCAACAGGCGATCGCCCTTGGTGTCCCCTGGGGTTTAGCCGAACAGCTCAATGCGCTGGATTTAGCCAACCAGTCCCCCAGTGCGGCCCTGAATCCTGGCGGCTATATCGAGCGCTTAAAACAGGCCCACAATGAGGGTTTACGCGGGTTCGAGGCAATTTTGTGGGCGCGGACCTGGTCCTATCGCCATCCCGATGGCACCCGCTGGAATGCACCGGGCTTGGGCAATACCCACCACGGTATTCGCACGGACCAAAAACGACGGATGACGGCCATTGAACAGGCGATCGCCGCCTACTCCACCCCCACCCCTCCGCCCCCCGCCATCGCTCGCCCCCTAGAGTCCCAATCCGCATCTGTTCCGCTCAATTACCCGGAACCGGAGGCATCATCTAACCGATTCCCCCCGCCATTACCGCCACAACTGCGGGAAGCCGCCATTATCAATCAATTATTCATAACAGATGTATGAGGAGATAATGGAATAGGCAGTTACGCCCGATTATTGATCACCGCAGTCAGCAATCAATCCGTTTTGGTGATGGATTAAGCCACTGATATAAGGCTTTTTGCGGATCGGTAATTTCGGCCACCGTTGTGTAATAGTAGGCATCCCAACCCCTTTGGGGCAAACCCGCAAACACCATCAGGTTAAGGGGATAGCAGGTGCTGTCGGTGCAGCGGCGAAAATCGTCACGGAAGAGGAAGATGGGCTTTTGGAGGGCGATCGCCATCCCCAGTTCCACCATCACCCCCTCATCCGGAGGCGTTCCATTCACGATGGCAAACAACCCGTCGCAATCGTTCACATCCTGCACATCCGCCTGAGCCACCTGATAGGCCCAATCTGGTGCCGATAAATCCACCTGATTATTGCGACTAAAGGGTTCCCACACCGTTGCACCCAGAGATTCTAGTTGTTGCACGATGGGGGGCAACAATAGCTGTTGCTGCTGCGCCGAAAAACCATAGGGATTAGCCAAGTAAAGCGTTTTAGGCATGGGTAGATAACCATTTAGGAGGGGGAATCAGGGGGAAGATCGGGGGTTCCTGTGACTGTAGTAGAGTCTGGGTCGGAGGTTTGGCCAGCAGCAGGCGTTGGCTCAGCAGCAGCAGGGATATCCTGGCTAGAGTCCTCAGCGGGAGAGGGATCGGCTTCACCTACATCCTCCTGGCGATAGCTGAAAGAATAGATAGACCCCGATTTTTGGGTGGCGATCGGGTGGCGCTGCACTTCCCGAATCGGGCGCGGTGCGTCCACATCCGATCCATTTGTCCCCCCTGCATCACGGGGTGCCGCAGAGTCTTCTTCCCAATCGTCCCAATCGTTCAATGCCTCTAGATCTTCATCAACCGTAGACCTAGCTTCGGGCGCTTCATCCTCTGTTTTCCGTTTAACGGCAGGGCGTTGCCAGCGATATTGACCCACCTTAGATTGGTCCAACGTTGCCTCAAACTCATCCAACGCCGCCTCATCGCCATAATCGAAAATGAATTGTTCCTGTGGTTCCCCTTCAGCCACACCGCCATCGTTCTGGGCATTGGGGCCATAGTCATCTCGTTGTTCTTGATAACCCGGATTATCCCGGTAATC
>JAYKIC010000624.1:0-7967 GCA_035284985.1 Leptolyngbyaceae cyanobacterium | reverse complement strand
CCTAAATCCCTTCTCCCAAAAGGGGAGAAGGGACTTCAAACCAGGTTCTTGGGTCGAAAGCCCCTCTCCCGCTCTGGGAGAGGGGTTGGGGTGAGGGCTGTTTGAGTTTTGTCAGTCAATCAGGGTGCAGTCATACCGACTTTAGTCATACCGACTTTAACAGTTCTCTAGCCATAGATTTAGTCGAAAAGAAAAATGATGAAACGTTTGATAAATCAGTCTGGTCAGCCCGTTGTCTATCCAGTCGGTCACATCGATGCATCCAATGCTCTGAAGTTTCAATCCCACCTAGAGGAGGTGCTGCAAGGACTAGGGTCGTCCGATGTCCTAGTAGTAGATATGTCCCAGGTTGATTTTTTGGACAGTGCTGGGTTAATGGCGTTGTTGCATATTCGGACCACCGCCCAGATACGAGGCGTTCAGATTATCCTCTGTGCGATTCCAGCCTCAGTTCAAATTATGCTTGAACTCACCCAACTGGATCGGGTTTTCCCGGTTATGCCATCGGATGAAGCTACGGGGGCAGCGACAATCTCGGTCCCTCAGCCAGCCATCAAACTAGCGGCCTAGGTTGGCTCGCAACACACCGTAACGATACTCTGATATGTTGCGATCTGGCTCATTCGATCCACTTTAGTAGACACCGTTCAGTGGGCACTATAGGGGCTAGCGCTATAGACTGTAGAGGTTGACTGTAAAGTGATTAAGCTGACATTATTGTGCCTACTGACGTTCACGCATTAATTGATACGACTCTTGCTCGGCCTGCCCGTTATCTTGGCAATGAGTTGGGCGCAGTTCATAAACCCTGGAACTCTGCTCTGGTTCGTTGGGTGTTGACTTACCCGGAAGTGTACGAAGTCGGTTCATCGAACTTAGGGCATATTATTCTCTACAGCATTTTAAATGCCCAGCCTCGGCAGTTGTGCGATCGCGCCTATCTGCCTAATCCAGATCTAGCGACCCGATTGCGGACGACCAACACGCCCTTGTTTGCCGTGGAGTCAAAGCGATCGCTCACAAATTTTGACATTTTAGGCTTCAGCCTCAGCTATGAATTAGGGGCCACCAACGTTCTGGAAATGTTGAGTTTGGCGGGGATTCCCCTCACCAGTCAGGAGCGATCGGCATCCGGTCCCTGGTCGGTGGAGTCGGGCAGCTATCCCCTCATTTTTGCTGGAGGCCAAACCGCCACAGGTAATCCTGAACCCTACGCCGACTTTTTCGACTTTATTGCCTTGGGCGATGGCGAGGAACTATTACCCGAAATGGGTCTAGTGCTGGAAGAGGGCAAAGCCAATCAGTTAAGCCGGGAAGAATTGCTCCTGGATTTGGCCCAGGTGCCCGGAGTCTATGTCCCCCAGTTTTATCAGGTTGATGCCCACGGTGCGGTTACGCCCACCCGCCCGGACGTTCCCCCCCGCATCCTGCGACGGGTGGCAACCCCCATGCCAGCCTATTCCATCGGTCTAGTGCCCTATGTGGAAACGGTTCACGATCGCCTCACGGTGGAAGTGCGACGGGGGTGTACCCGTGGCTGTCGCTTTTGCCAGCCCGGAATGCTGACCCGGCCAGCGCGGGACGTGGAACCGGAGCAGGTGATTGACACCATTGAGCGCGGCATGAGGGCAACGGGATACAACGAATTTTCTTTGCTTTCCCTCAGTTGTTCCGATTATCTGTCCTTGCCAGCGGTGGGACTGGAGGTGAGGAATCGGCTGAAGCAGGACAATATTTCTCTCTCCCTACCCAGTCAACGGGTAGATCGATTTGATGAAAACATCGCCAACATTGTGGGCGGCACTCGCAAAAGTGGGTTGACTTTTGCGCCAGAAGCGGGCACCCAGCGGTTGCGGGATATCATCAATAAGGGGCTAACTAATGAAGAATTGTTGCGCGGTATCAAAACTGCCTACGAGCAGGGTTGGGACCGGGTGAAGCTCTACTTTATGATTGGCTTGCCAGGGGAAACAGATGCAGATGTGATTGGCATTGCGGAAACCATTCGCTGGCTGAAGCAGGAGTGTCACGGCTCCCGACGTAGACCTCTCAATTTTAATGTGACCATTTCTAATTTTACGCCCAAGCCCCATACGCCGTTTCAGTGGCACTCGGTGTCTACCCGTGAGTTTGAGCGCAAGCAGCGGTTGCTGAAAGAGGAATTTCGCACCATTCGCGGTCTGAAGGCAAATTTTACCGATGTGCGGATTTCGGCAATGGAGGATTTTCTCGGTCGGGGCGATCGCCGTCTCTCTCAAGTCATTCTCAACGCATGGCAGCAGGGGGCCGGGATGGATTCCTGGTGGGAAAGCCTGGAACAAGCCTTTGCTGCCTGGACGGCGGCGATTGATGCCTCAGATTTAACCTGGAAATATCGCCAGGTGGAGCAGGGGGAATGGAATCTATTTGAAACGGATGTTAAAGCGGATGCTGCCGATGCTGAATCAGACGTGGCGGACCCTGGCAAGGAAGAACCAGGGTCTCCCCGCCTGCCGGATTTAGAGGTTCCCTTGCCCTGGGACCACATCGACACAGGCATCTCTAAACAGTGGCTCAAGGATGATCTGATTCGGGCACTGGAGGCGGCAACGGTACCCGATTGTGCCTTTGAGGGCTGTTCCCATTGCGGCGTATGTGGCCCTGATTTGGGCCACAATGTGGTGGTACCACCACCGCCGTTGCCAGCCTTTGAAGGGGAATTTGTCCCCAATCAAACCCGCGAACAACGGCTTCGGGTATGGATGGGTAAACAGGGAGATATGGCCTTACTAGGGCACTTAGACCTAGTGAGACTACTAGACCGGGCCGTGCGACGGGCGGCCTTACCCCTGGCCTTTACGGGGGGATATCATCCTGGTCCCCGCATTTCTCCGGCCAATGCCCTACCGTTGGGGGCAACCAGTAGCGGTGAAATTATTGATTTTGAACTGACCACTGAGATGGACATCGGGGAATTTCGCCAGCGCTTGGGGAACCAATTGCCGGAACAACTTCCCATCGGTCAGGTGGAAGCGATCGCCCTCTCAGAACCCTCCGCCACCCAATGTTTAGCTAAAGCTGAGTATTGGCTCTGGATTGGTACGAGTGACGCTGAAGTCAGTGACAATCAAGACACCCCTGCCCCTGCCCTCCAGTGGCAACTGTGGTTAGATCAAATGCTGTCAGCAACAGAACTGTGGGTGGAGAAAACCACTAAATCAGGCAAACGGCAACGGATTAATATGCGCGATCGCCTCTTTGAATTAGAGCGAATCAATCCGCCAGCGCTGTCAACGGATGGTTGGGATAACCTGCTGCCCTCATCCGTAGGGCAAATCTGGACCCTACAGGGAAGGACCACATCCATGCAGGATTCAGCTATTATTCGTTACATTGGCAGTTGCCGCAACGATGGCAGCTTATTGCGACCCAACCATCTTCTGGCCCTTCTGGAAGAAACTGCCCAGCAACCGTTACAACTTTTGCATGTGCATCGCCATCAACTATTGCTAGAGCCGTAAGCCCAACTAAATTGACCAGCTAAATGCTGCGTAACCCTATCCCGCGTTGCTCTAACTAGAATTGTTAACAAGGGGCTTAAGCCCCTTGTCTCCCAAAAATCTACTGGTTGCAGCCCCGCCTTGAACGGGGATGACCACCTTTCAAGAGTGCTCAATTTCAGCATCCATTGTCGTAATCATTAGGAATTGTTACCAATATTTTGTTAAATAATTTTTTTAATTGATAAAACCATTGTGGATTAACCGTATCTCTACGCTATAATGCTCACCATGTAGAAGCATTTACTCCTAGGAAATCTCTACAAAGTTTGATATTGCCTTTCGGTTAGCTTAGTTGAATCGAAGGCAGTTCGCTTCCAGAAAGAATTTACATCGGCTGAACCGAGTTACTGGTTTCAGCTAATCGGCTATTAGTTTGGAATGGATTCCAGCGATAGCTGAGGATAGCAGAAGGAAGGGGTTTTGCAGAGTCTCGGATTTCTGAGACTCCTGTGTGGTTTATGACTGTATCTGGAAAGTCTCCAGCCGCCCAGGGCTGTGCCTATAAGCTCCACAGAGTAACTCTGAGCGAGTTGAACTCTTGGGCAAAGGGCTATGCCACACTGTCCACATCATATTTACGGTTTGATGCACCTGGTTACTTCAGCCCCGTTTTATTGATAGTGCTGGAGCCAAAAATGTTTGAGGAAGTTTAATGCCAAAGCAGATAGTTATTGCCGAGCAGCATCGGATTGCTGCGGTATTTTCAGAAGATCAGATTCAAGAATTAATTGTTGCCCAAGGAACCCATCAGGTTGGGGATATCTATGTGGGTACGGTTGAGAATGTGTTGCCCAGCATTGACGCTGCATTTGTCAACATTGGTGATGCTGACCGCAATGGATTTATCCATGTCAGCGATTTGGGTCCGTTGAAACTCCGGCGAACGGCTGGCTCCATTACTGAATTGTTGGCTCCCCAACAAAAGGTGCTGGTGCAAATTATGAAGGAGCCAACGGGGAACAAGGGGCCACGGTTGACGGGTAACGTCAGCTTGCCGGGTCGCTATCTTGTCCTAATGCCCTTTGGCCGGGGGGTTAACCTCTCTCGCCGGATTCGCAATGAGAATGAGCGGAATCGCCTCCGGGCACTGGCTATTTTGTTAAAACCTGCTGGCATGGGCTTGCTGGTGCGAACTGAGGCCGAAGGGGTATCAGAAGAAGCCATTATCGAAGATTTGGAAACCCTACAGCGGCAATGGGAAAATATTCAGCAGGAGGCGATCGCCACCTCGCCCCCCAGTCTGCTCAACCGCGATGATGACTTTATCCAACGGGTGTTACGGGACGTTTACAGTGCTGATGTGAATAGCATTGTGGTGGATTCCCACACTGGATTGAAGCGAGTCCGGCAGCATCTGACTGCATGGAATGGAGGGCGATCGCCCCAAGGGGTCTTTATTGATCACCATCGCGATCGCACCCCCATTTTAGAATTTTTCCGGGTAAATGCCGCAATTCGGGAAGCGTTGAAACCCCGTGTCGATCTGCCATCTGGGGGCTACGTCATCATTGAGCCAACCGAAGCCTTGACCGTCGTAGATGTAAACTCCGGCTCGTTCACTCGGTCAGCAACCGCAAGGGAAACCGTATTGTGGACTAACTGTGAAGCCGCCGTTGAAATTGCTCGCCAACTCCGACTCCGTAACATTGCAGGAGTGATTATCATTGATTTCATCGACATGGATTCCCGTCGAGATCAGTTGCAAGTTCTTGAGCAATTTAACAAAGCATTGCGAGCGGACAAAGCCCGACCCCAGATTGCCCAACTGTCTGAATTAGGGTTAGTAGAACTGACGCGCAAGCGCCAAGGTCAAAATATTTACGAAATTTTTGGGAAGAAGTGTCCCAGTTGTGATGGGTTGGGCCACTTAGTCCATTTGCCGGGAGAACCGGAACCCGTGGTATCCGAGGGAACTGAAACCTTAACGATCCCTGACCCGGTGGTTTCTGTGGGACGTTCCCGTGACCTATCACGGGAGAGTAGCCGAGAAGTCAAGGATGTGCCCGGTTATGCGGAAGAGTCAGAATTGGATCACTCCTCCGATCTGCAATCCTTAGATTTACTCAATCATCCCAGCTATCAAGAGCGGAACAATGGGCGACGGCGGCGACGGCGACGGACACCAGAGTTGCCCCCTCGCAATGGGTCTAGCCGCAGTGAACGACCAACCCCAACCCCTTCACTTCCACCCCAGACGGATGAAAATGGTGCGATCGCCACACGAGAGCCAAGAGCTGAAAAATCTGAACGTCGATCCCGTCGAGAGAAAACGCCTAGCCAACCCCCTGAAGTAGTCGTAGTAGAAATGACGGCCCAAGAACAGGATGTATACGCTTTAATGGGAATTTCTCCCCTTGCATTAGCTAATACGGAGGTTAAGGAACCCAAGTCAGTTGTGGTCAATGTGGTCTTACCGGGGGAAGGCCAAGCCGCAATGGCTAATTTATCGACAGAATTGGCCAATGGAGAGGTCAGTGGAGTCAGTCTTTCTTCAGCCACAGATAAAACCGATCCTGAGTTGGAGCTATGCCCAGATCCTTCAGAGATAGATGGGGCTAATGCAGATGTAGATGTAGATGCAGATGAGTCAATTACCGAAGTTACACCCGCTCCCATATTGCGTCAGCAGCAAAGTCAAGAAACTGAACAGGAAATGGAAGTTGCAGACGATATTGGGGCCGAGCTAGATGATGATGAGGATAGCCAGTCTGAGGCTGATGCCACTCGCCGTCGCCGTCGCCGTCGTTCCTCTGCTTCGTAACCCATTCGTGGCGGAATGCTACACCGATGTCATCGGTAATTTACCTGTTCGCGTATTGCGTTTGGGAGAACCTGGGGGCAGTGGGAGGTTCCCCGTAGGTCATTTCTTGGAGCTTGACAACTATTAGGACAACGATGAACAGTCGCTTTGATATGGGTTGCGCTGATGATGTTGCTGGGGTTGATGAAGTGGGTCGGGGTGCCCTATTCGGTCCAGTGGTAGCTGCGGCTGTCATGCTAACCCCTAACCATGGTCAACAGCTATTAGACTTAGGGCTGACAGATAGCAAGAAATTGACGGCGAAGCAAAGGGATTACCTATTTGACTATATCTGCCAAGGGGCGATCGCTTGCCGTGTTGGTCTAGCTTCAGTGGCTGAAATTGATCGGCTAAATATTCTGCAAGCCTCACTATTGGCCATGAAACGAGCCGTCATGGGCCTATCTCCCTTACCCCGCCATTGCCTAGTGGATGGCAACCAACCCATTCCCCATCTTTCCCTATCTCAGCAAACGATTGTAAAAGGCGATCAGTTAGCTCTACCCATCGCGGCGGCTAGTGTCGTGGCGAAGGTATGGCGCGATCGCCTCATAACCCGGATGGCAGATCGATTTCCAGGCTATGGCCTAGCGTCCAACAAGGGATACGGCACCCAATCCCATCGGAACGCTATCAGCACAATTGGATTGTCCCGATACCATCGGCGATCGTTTAAACCGTGCCAAATCAATAATCCAACCTTATCCGGCCAAATAAGCTCGCATATCTCCTTGGCGCTTACGCAATTTAGTTAGCGCCTCCCGTTCAATCTGCCGTACCCGCTCACGACTGATTTGCATCCGGGTACCGATTTTGGCTAGGGTCATAGTCTTGCCGTCTTCCAGTCCGAAACGGAGGGATAGGACTTCCTGCTGTTGCGGGGTGAGATCGGCAATAAGCTGGTTCAGTTGAGAGCGAAGATCCGCATGGGCTGCGTATTCTTCTGGAGACTGACCATCATCTTCGAGCAAATCACCCAGTTCGGTGTCCTGATTGTCCCCAACCCGGATATCTAAGGATAGGGGCAGGCGCGATCGCTCCAGATAGTCCCGAATCTGCTTAGTACTCAACTTCATCTCTGCGGCGATCTCCTCCACCGAGGCAGAGCGACCATTTTTCTGCGCCAGTTGCCGCTGAACTTTCTTAATCTTATTTAACTTTTCCGTAATGTGGATGGGAAGGCGAATGGTTCGCCCTTTCTCAGCGATCGCCCGGGTAATCGCTTGGCGAATCCACCAGTATGCATAGGTAGAAAAGCGATACCCCTTAGACGGGTCAAACTTTTCTACCCCCCGTTGCATTCCAATGGTGCCTTCCTGAATCAAATCTAAAAGATCAACATTCCGTTTAATATATTTTTTGGCCACCGACACAACCAACCGCAAATTGGCCTCAACCATCTTTCGCTTAGCGGCTTCCCCAGCCGCCATGGCGCGGTGCAACTCAGCAACCGTCATATCCGCAGCCTGCGCCCACTGTTCGGCGGTGACACGTCTCTCAGCCTCACCTTCAAGGGTTGCTTTCAATGCAACTAACTTGTTCAATGTCTGCACCTGCTTTCCCAACACCACTTCTTCTTCATGGGTTAATAATGGGATGCGACCAATCTCACGTAGATAGGATCG
>JAYKIC010000623.1:0-5967 GCA_035284985.1 Leptolyngbyaceae cyanobacterium | reverse complement strand
CCTAAATCCCTTCTCCCAAAAGGGGAGAAGGGACTTCAAACCAGGTTCTTGGGTCGAAAGCCCCTCTCCCGCTCTGGGAGAGGGGTTGGGGTGAGGGCTGTTTGAGTTTTGTCAGTCAATCAGGTGGTATGCACCACTATTGCTTGATACAGTTTCTATGAAATAGAGTCCGGGTTTTACCGACTAAAACCTGGTAAATCCAGTGAAATTAGTACATGACACCACGGTATTGGAGGTGATCGGCAGCACGGGGAGGAGCGATCTGCTTGGCTTTACGAATGGGAAAGCTACGACCCAGAAATGTCCCGTTCATACCTGTTTCAATGGTTTTAGCAGAAGGCGATGGCTGAGCAATGTGACCACGGTAGATTAAAGACATGGTTTTTCTCCAGGAAAATAAGGGCTTATGCCAATTCAAGATGAAGATGCCCATCACGAGTATGGATAGACTAGGGGTTGTGATCTTTGGATGTGCAGCTTCATTAGGAATTGGTATTGAAGTTGTGTGTGTTTGTAATCTAGAAGTTCTATATTCACTATTCTCTAGTTTTTTTGAAAAGAAAATAGTGAATTCCCGGTTTCATTTCGTTCCCGAAGTTCAGTGAATTCCCGGTTTCTTCTCGTTCCCTATGTTCACTATGCTCTAGTTTTTTTGAAAAGAAAATAAGGAAACGATCAGGTTTTTTCAGGTATTTGTTCAGCTTCGTCAGGTATTGGCCATCAATCGCTAATTTTGTGATACCGATACAGTCTATTGTTGATGTGGATCACGACGGTGAGAGTGTTTCTGGCCAGTCTGGAGATTAAGGGTTGAAGATGGGCACAAAAAAGCGATCGCCCGTAAAGATGGCGATCGCTCATTCAGATCCCATATTGATTTAGAGACTAAGCTTTTTTCAACCAGCTAAACATGGCCCGTAGATCCTTACCCACTTCTTCGATGGGATGTTCCGCCTCTTGACGACGGATAGCATTAAAGCCCGCCTTACCCGACATATTTTCCAACACAAACTCACGGGCAAACTGACCCGACTGAATTTCCGAGAGAATCTTTTTCATTTCGGCACGGGTTTCATCGGTGATGATGCGAGGACCACGGGTATAGTCCCCATACTCGGCGGTGTTGGAGATGCTATCGCGCATCTTCGCCAAGCCCCCTTCCACCACGAGATCAACGATTAGTTTAACTTCATGCAAACATTCAAAGTAAGCGAGTTCGGGCTGATACCCCGCATCCACCAAGGTTTGAAACCCGGATTTGATCAGTTCACTCAACCCACCACAGAGAACCACCTGTTCGCCAAACAAATCGGTTTCCGTTTCTTCCCGGAAGGTGGTTTCCAAAACCCCGGCGCGGGTGCCGCCAATGCCCTTAGCGTAGGCCATGGCGCGATCGCGAGCCTGCCCAGACGCATCTTGATAGACCGCAAACAGCGCCGGAACCCCTTGACCTTGTTCGTAGGTCCGGCGAACCAAGTGCCCTGGCCCTTTGGGCGCAACCATCACCACATCCACAAAATCAGGGGGGACAATCTGGGCAAAGTTGATATTAAAGCCGTGGGCGAATGCTAGGGCATTGCCCGCCTCTAGATTCGGCTCAATCTCATTGGTATAGATCGCTTTTTGGACTTCATCCGGCAGCAGAATCATGATCATATCGGCACTCTTAGCCGCATCCGCAACCGACTTAACCGCTAGCCCTTCTGCTTCAGCTTTTGCAATAGACTTGCTGCCTTCATAAAGCCCAACAACCACATTCACCCCACTGTCCTTCAAGTTGAGGGCATGGGCATGGCCTTGAGATCCGTACCCAATGATAGCCACTGTTTTTCCATTAAGCAGGTCTAAATTTGCGTCAGCATCGTAGTACATGCGGGCCATGATTGTCAGTCTCCTTCCTGTTTGTTTAATTACCGTTTGCCTGATCGATCCAATTGATCTATGCGTGCTGGTGTAAAGCCGCAAGCTCTTGATTTTAGCAGACCAACGGTCAACCCTCCTAGCTTTCTTTATGTATTCCTAACGGTCAATATCCATGGTTTCCAATGGTTATTGCTTGTAAGGGTTATTGCTTGTAATGGGTAATGTCCCGTACCGTGCCCTCGTAGTAGAGAAACTTACCCGTGGAGTCGTACACCATGCGGGCACTTTCGGAAACCCAAATGATACTGCCATCTTGGTGATAAACCTGGGATTCAAAGTTGGCCAAAATCCCCGTACTGTTAATCTGGGTAATGAATTGGTGACGGCGATCGCTCTCCACATATAGGTTGCTTCGCATACTATTGACCGCCTGCATCATTTCGGATGGGGATGCGTAACCATACATTTGGGCCAGGGAGGCGTTGACCGCAATATATTCCCCGTGGGCGGAGGACTGAAACATCCCATCTACGGCTTGGGCAAACATATCGCGGTACAGGTTTTCTGTTACCTGCCGAGCCTGAATTTCTTTCTGAAGACTCTCATTCTGTTGGGCTAAGCGTTTTTGCAAGGCATAGAGTCGCAATTGGTGTTCAACCCGCGCTAAAACCTCCTCTAGCTGAAATGGTTTGGTAATGTAATCAGCCCCGCCTGTATCAAAGCCGCGTATTTTATCCTCATAGGCCGTGCTGCCACTGAGAAATAGGACCGGGATATCATGGGTCTGGGGATCGTCCTTTAATTTTTGACAGACCTCAAACCCGTTCATTTCGGGCATACGAATATCCAACAGAATCAAGTTGGGTAACAACTTTTTGGCACTACTGACCACCATGGTGCTATTCGTCATACTCGTGACATCGTAACCTTGACGCTTGAGAAAGACTTCTAACAGATTCACGTTGACGGGTTGATCATCCACAATCAAGATTAACCCGTTGCGCTCCTTGTCTTCCGCCTGTAGCCCTAGTAGCCAGAATAAACGGGACTCGATATCGTGAAGATGTTGACGGTTAATGGTGGGTTTATCGCCACTGATTTGTTTATGCATCATGGCCAACCGCAGGATTTCGCGGCTGATTCCTTCCGCTTTGGCTTCGTCCTGATATAGCTGACTGATGATGATATTTAAGTCACTGAGGGGATTGATGGTCGGTCCGTTTTCTGAGGTGGTAATGGGGGTTAAACGATCAAAATTTTGCCGCAGTAGATTACGGATATAGTAAGAATTGAGTGGGTCTAGAGGCATAGTCGGTTAGAGTTGATTGATGTTGAATGAATGATGTTGAATGAATGATATTGAATGAATGATATTGAATGAATTAAATGAATGATATTGAATGAATTAAATGAATGAATGATATTGAATGAATTAAATGAATTAGGGCAAATAAACATTGTTTAATGTGTTGAGAATCATTGATAGGGGATGGGGCGATCGCCACAACTTTGGTCTTTCCCATCAGTAACCCACTCCAGGTAAATTGGATTTAATCCGGAAAATCAAAAAAAAATATCGATGACAGAACGGTTTGCTGGACCGCAGCCCATCGTGATAGAAATGGCAACAGGGAGGGCATAGACTCAACTCTATGGTTGGATGGGGCTGAGCCATAATAATGGCGGAATCGCAGATTTTATGTCCTTTCCCCGATACAATGTGCATGACTCAATGGCCTACTGTTGCATTGCATACTCCCAGTCGGGCCAATCCACAATACCTTCAGCCAAGCCCATGACGAATCAGATGCCATCTCCCCCGTCCCAGAATGAATCCTATGATGAAGCGATCGCCACCATTGTGGCCCTAGTGGCCCTAGGTATCGTCTTTGTGGTAGCCGTGACTCGTGATGGGCAAGGAAATCGCCATCATTCTACCCGGGCGTTTCCCCTTGCTGCCCTAGGGTCGGATGCTGCCCAAGATACGGATGCCAATGGTCCGTTTGACCAACCCTGGCGGTTGCCATTTGCTAACAGGGGCAAGGCAACGCCCGATGGCACCCATGCCAAAACTGATGAGGGGAGGAAGGATGACCCAGGGGCACGGGGGAGCGATCGCCCTTTCTTGGCGAACCCGTTGGATCTTCTTCCGGCCATTCATGGCGGAGATCGGGGCTTGAGGGTTTTGCCGAATCCTGCCCTTAACGGTGGGGACGATGCCAACCCAGGGACTGCAATGGATGTATCCCCTGAACAAGGGATGGATACGGCGGGAGATGCCGATCCAGGAATTCAAGCTGACGTGCCACCGGATGTGTCGTCTGAAGTGCCATCTGATCTGCCCTCTGAGGCATCGTCTGGGGCGGAGTCCCCCCTTGCATCAGAGGGGAGTGAGGCAGAGGTGCCGGAGTTGGCCACAGAAACTCCAACTCAGCCATTCCCTGATGTCGCTCCCCAGTATTGGGCCACGCCATTCATTGAAGGACTACGACAACAAGAAATTGTCACAGGCTTCGTGGGCGGCGAATTTGACCCCGATTCCCCCATTTCCCGTGCCCAATTTGCCAATCAACTCGATCGGGCCTTTGCCTACACTGAGCGATCGCCCCTGCTCACCTACAACGATGTGTCTGCTGACCATCCCCAATATGAGGCCATTATGCGAGTAACCCAGGCTGGTTTTATGCAGGGGGATGATGTTGGGGCGTTTCTGCCTGACAATCAGGTCTCGCGGATGGAAGTCTTGCTGGCCCTTGTGTCGGGGTTGGATCTCGCGCCACCTGCTGATCCCATTGCCGTGCTGAAGGCCACCTATCAAGATGCCGATACGATTCCAACCTGGGCCGTTGCCAAAGTGGCTACTGCTACCGAATTGGGCATGGTGGTTTTCCAGGAGAAGGCTGTGACCTTTGCCCCGTTGAAATCGGCCACCCGCGCTGAGGCTGCTGCCATGGTGTACCAGGCGTTAGTCTATGCGGGTGAGGTGCCTGCGGTGGAGTCTGAGTATATTATCCGCCCCCAGTCATAGCAGTAGGGTAATTGATGTGGGCCATTTTCCCTGGCTAAAATCGGTTGGGCCAAACCGCCGTAACGTTCAGACAAACCGGGTAGGGATGGGGGCGATCGCCCTCCTCAGCGGCATAGCCATGGGGTTGACCAACGCCCCCACTAATGGGTGGCCCCTGGCTTGGGTCGCCCAAGTTCCCCTCTGGCTTCTCCTCTACCACCATGCTTTTTCCCGCCCATCGGTATCTTTCTCCACTCTCCCACTCCTTCATGCCTTGCTCTGGGCCATGGGCTACTACGGCACCACCCTTATCTGGATTACGGGACTGCATCCCCTCACCTGGATGGGTATTCCCTGGGTGGCGAGTGTGGCGATCGCCCTCTCCTGTTGGGCCATTGTCACCCTTTGGGGTTGCCTGTGGAGTGTGATGTGGGCCATGGGATTCACCACCCTGTTGCGATGGCTGGGCCACCAACCGGGTTTGTTTGCCATGGCAACGCGGGTGCTGGTGGGAACGGCCCTATGGTGTGGGTTGGATACCCTGTGGAGTCAAGGGATTCTCTACTGGCCAACCCTAGCCCTGACCCAAAGTCCTAGTAATTTGTGGGTGTTGCAATTGAATCAACTGTCTGGGCCTATTACCACCACTGCCCTGATTGTTACCATTAACGGCCTCCTCGCTGAATGCTGCCACCCCCTCCTCCCCTACCCCGCCCCTCCTTCCGGGGTCAACCGTCCAACCATCGGCACCCCCCTCCGTTTCCCAGCCCTAATCCTGGCCCTTAGCCTCATGGCGATCGCCCATCTCCTCGGCGCATGGTTATATTTCCGGCCCCCGCTTCCCGCCGCGACTCCGGGGCATGACTTAGCCATTGGCCTGATTCAAGGCAATATTCCCTCCCGGATTAAATTGACCAGAGCGGGAATTCAACAAGCGTTTGATCGCTATACCCAGGGGTATGATCAGCTAGCGGATCAAGGAGCGGATTTGGTGGTGCTGCCAGAGGGGGCGATTCCCTTGGTGTGGGATGGTTCCAAAGCCGGGATCAATGCTGGGGGAAATCCTGTGGCGAAAAGGGTGGGCGATCGCCACATCC
>JAYKIC010000622.1:0-5416 GCA_035284985.1 Leptolyngbyaceae cyanobacterium | reverse complement strand
CACCCCAACCCCTCTCCCAGAGCGGGAGAGGGGCTTTCGACCCAAGAACCTGGTTTGAAGTCCCTTCTCCCCTTTTGGGAGAAGGGATTTAGGGAAGAGGGGCAAAGTTTTGTCAGTCAATCAGGGTCTAATCTGTGAAGGCAGGTTTTGCTTAGGTCGCCGCGATTTTGAGTCGCTGATGCTAGCAATGCTTCGAGTTTTCAAGCAAGCGTTTAATCCCAGCCTAGCCGCACAATCAGTCTGACCATGGGAAGGAGTAAGCCAATCACAATCGTTAACAGGATGAAAAACTGCCGATTTTGGGTTTGGCTTTGTTGCCAAATTTGGCGATAGGGAACCTCGGCATTTCCTATTTGCAAGAGGGCAAATGTTTGAAACCACTCCGGAAATAGTTTATGTAACAACATTAAAGCGACTATTTTGCTAAAGAAAAGCCAGTTACCGACCCGTTTATTCCCGCCAAACCCTATTTCTGATAGTTTGGCGATCGCATCCGTATCCGGTTTCCGAATGGCGGTATAAGTCGCCAATGCTTGATTCAGATCTCCTTGATTTTGGCCTAAGGTTTCTGCAAATACTCGACAACTTTCCAAGGCTACATTACAACCTTGACCGAGGGAAGCCCATACGGAATGGGCTGCGTCGCCCAATAGAACCACGCCATCCCCATCAAAACGGTTACAGATTGTGGTGATACCGCCATAAGCGGCCTTTTGAGCGAGTAAATCTTTGACAAATTCCGGGGGAAATCCTTTGCTCCTTAATTCGGGAAAAATATCGGGAAACTTTTGGGCAAATAGGTCGGCGATCGCGGCCTCTGTTTGCAGCTTTTCGTAGGTAAACTTATCCTGTTGGGGCAAAATCAAAACCCCTCGCAATCGTCCATCCGTACTGGGAGGGGCCAACAATGACACAGGCTGAACATTGGGCCACGTATGGAAACATTCAGCCCAAATGTCCGTAGCTCCCGGTAAGTCCGCCGCCGATCCGAGTTGACAGATTTTAAACTGCATCTGATCTTGATTTTGCTGGACCTGAAACCCTGGAAGTTGGGCTACCATTTCCGCCCGAACGGTGCTAAATGCGCCATCGGCCCCAATTAATAAATCAAATGTTTGCGGATGTACGCCCGTTGGTCCCTGGAAACTAGCTGTCTTTGCCTGAACATTAATCGTCTGTAATGTGTGCTGAAAATGATACTGAATTTGGCTGGGGTAACGGTTTTTTCCGGCTTGAATCAAGCATTGGGCCAGGGTGGTTCGATCGACGGACACTGAGTTGCTAAATCCCTGGCTGAGGGTGGCCCCTTTCGCGGTGTGCCGCACATTGCCTTGCAACACCACCCGCTTATCCGGCGGTAGTTCGACTCCAGCTTGGGCGATCGCCTTCAGCCCCCGACTATTGAGCACAATATTGTATGCTCGACGTGAGCCATCAGCGTCAGGTTGCGCTGGCCGTCGTTCATATACCGACACTTGCCAACCCAGCTGAGCCAGATATAACGCGGTCAACGCTCCGGTTGGCCCCGCCCCTACGATGACAACCTTTTTCCGGGAATTGGCGGATGGATTGGGCGCGTTTGTATTGTGTTCCATATCTCTGATGCTGTGGGCTTAACCGGGTACCGTCAACTGCCGACCATTATCGCCCGCCTGGATGTTAAGAATATAGGGCACTGCTGATAAAACCCACTGTTGGAGGGGCGTATACGCGCTAGCGGATGGGCCAAAGCAGGTTTCCAGCATTTCTGTGTGAATAATCCCCGGATTCAACGCTACAGCGGCCATCCCCTGGGGCAATTCCTGGGCAAGGGCTTGGGTTAACCCCTCCACGGCCCACTTTGTTGCACAATAGGGAGCCACCTCTGGGGAAGTCGATCGCCCCCAGCCAGAGCTAAAATTAACAATGATCCCTGACTGTTGCTGAATCATGGGCGGGACGAAATGACGAATGATGTTGATGGTGCCGTTGAGATTGACATCAATCACTCCACGGCATTCCTCAACGGGGACTTGCCAAAGAGGAGCGGGGGTGTTGATCAATCCGGCATTGTTTAGCACCAGATCCGGCACCCCGTTTGTTGCCAAAACTTGCTGACACCACTGTTCAACCCTAGCATCATGGCTAATATCCACAGCGGTAAACAGGTGATCGGGGTATGTACTCCTTAACTCCGCGATGGTTTCAGCATTCCGGGCACAGCCCGATAGGCGGTGTCCCTGGGCGATGAAGGTGTCGGTCATAACCCGACCCAATCCCCGACTGACCCCAGTAATCACAATGTGTTTGGTCCCGGAATCTTTGCTCACGACAGGTTTGCTCATGACTCTCTATGTGACTAATCAACGCAAAGTTGCTTAGTCGCAGTTATAGCAGCAAGAGTCCCGTTAGCCAACCTGTTGTAAGGTTTCAGCCTGAGCCAAGTTCATCAACTTTTGGGCAATAAACCGGGGCAGTTGCCGCTTGCTACTGACACGGGGATAGGCCATGGGCCAGTAGGTGGGAATGCCATCATTGGGGTAAAGCTGGGCATACTCAGCCCCATTATCGTACCAGGAACGGTTTTCCTTTTGGGGTAGATAGCTTTCCGCTCCAGTCCCCTCCGCCACCAGCAGCGAATGCTGCTCTAGTTCGATGTGGTAGTACGTAAACGGTTCAGTGGGGGTAGTTTGGACAATGGAGTGGCCGTTGATTAAGGCTCCGGCATTAATCAACAGCCCTTCAACCAGGATTGCATGATCGGGAGACACGAATAAATCCCGCTGGGGTACCTGATGGCCGAGTGCGCCTGCTTTAATTAAAATGGGATAGCCGCGCAATGGGTGGATGATTTGGTCTGGCTGTATCGTCTGCCACCCAATCCACTTAACGGCAACCGCCTGACCCGCTGCGGTGAGGACTAAATCCCCGATTTTCAAGGTTTCCACCGGAACGTCACCATCGGGGGTGAGAATGCGAGTGCCTGTCACAAAGCATTCTGGGTTGGGGCTACCAAAGGTATTGGTAACGCTGGTGGGATTTGGGGTGAACGTAGTGGGGTCGAGCTGATTGCCGTTTGTATCAAAGAGGCGATCGCCACCCCCGTCATTGAAGTTAATCACCGCATTCAGATTTCCTGTGCTGCTGTCACGGAAAACTAAGCGGGGACTCTTATTATTAGTATTAACACCAACGACACTAAAGACACTAAAGTTTGTTCCTCCCAAGTTGGCACCATATAGCCTTAAATTCGGATCTGAGCGATCGGGTACCCCGATCGCGTCATAAACGGTCCCAAACACTGCGGGATTGTCAATAGTGCCATTGTTATCAGTGTCAAGGTCATCATTAACTGATCCAGTGAAATTAGAGGATAGTACTACTGTGCTGGACTTGTTTGCTAGATTAGGAATACTCACCACCAACAAACCATTGGCATTGAAAGTGCCTGTGACTTGCACAGCTTGTCTGACTGTTCCTGGAGAAGTGGGGGTAGCAGTCGTGTTAGCACCGTTGAGGATAACAATCCAACCAGAAAATGCTGCATTTGGTGTGCCGCTCAGCTCGAATGTGCCCGTTGTATTGGGTTGAAACTCATTAATTAGTACCATGCGTTTGCCTCCATGCGTGAAGATTTCCTAACCTGCTGTTCTGCTATCCCAAGCAAAGCCATCCAGTTAGAAGGTGAATACAACCATGTAACGGCAAAGCGGCTTACAAATTATTTCCAGCACCCCTTGCCCTCACTAGACCCGATGAAAAACTATCAGGCCGAAGAAAACTCAGATTACCGTAGAGCGGAACAAACGATTGGATAAAATTAGCTCTAACTATACCTGTGTGGGGTGTACAATTCACAGCACCTCACACGTTCAGAAAAATTAGAGTTAATTTTGAGCGTTTGATTGAACCTGATGGTCCTTAATACCATAGCGTATATGCGCCCTGGAAGACTAGCCTCAGTGAGCAGAAACAGGCGGAAGACGTTACATTTGTCCATAGCTGAGGGATGTATCCGTTTTATGGTGAATATTCTGTTAGGGGAATCCCTTAAGCAGGGCACGCAATCCCAAGACCGTTATGACTTCCCATGGCAGACGATTCGGTGAGAGTCGGAATGGGGGTGATATATTGGGTCACAGGTGAATTCATTCAGCGGCCTGGGAGGAGTAGTTGTGCGATTCAGTCAGGTGGTGGAATCCCTTGAGGGAGTGGTGGGAAGTAGCTTAGCGGAGCAACCTGCGCTCGATCCGGAGTTGGAACGGGTGGCGGCGGTGGATGGGGCGATCGCCCACGATCTCAGTTACATCGAAGGGGATAAGTTCGCGGAGCATATCATCAAAACTCAGGCCAGTGCCCTTATCCTGCCCAAACAGGAAGCTTGGCAACAGCAGGCATTGGCTCAAGGCATTGCTTGGGTGGCTGTGGCTAATCCCCGGATGGCCTTTGCCCAGGCGATCGCCCTTTTCTATCAACCCTTTCGCCCTGCCCCTGGTATCGATCCTACGGCAGTTATCCATCCTACGGCGAAGCTGGGGGCGCGGGTTTCCATTGGTGCCCATGTGGTGATTCAAGCGGATGTGGTGATTGGCGATGATGTGTGCATCCATCCAAATGTGGTGATTTATCCCGGCAGTGGGGTGGGCGATCGCACCATTCTCCATGCCAACTGTGTGATCCATGAGCGCAGCCGCATCGGTCAAGATTGTGTTATCAATAGCGGTGCCGCCATTGGATCAGAGGGGTTTGGCTTTGAACCGACCTCAGAGGGCTGGTTAAAGATGGAGCAATCGGGTATCACCGTGTTGGAGGATCGGGTGCGGGTGGGATGCAATACCGCCATCGATCGCCCTGCGGTGGGGGAAACCCGGATTCAGCACGACACCATCATCGATAATTTGGTGCAAATTGGTCACGGAGCCACGGTGGGCTATGGCTGTGCCTTGGCGGGACAGGTGGGTTTGGCGGGTGGGGTGACGGTGGGCGATCGCGCCATTCTCGCTGGACAGGTGGGGGTCGCCAATCGGGCCACGGTGGGAGATGGGGCCACGGTGACAGCCCAAGGTGGTGTGATGAGCAACGTTCCAGCCAAAGCAACGGTGTCGGGTTCTCCGACCATGCCCTTCAAAGACTGGCTCAAGGCTTCAGCCTTAAATCGACGGTTGCCTGACTTGCAACAGCAGGTGCGGGAATTACAAAAACAAGTGGTCGCTATTCAGGCAGAAATTAAGCAAATTTTGAAGTAATCCCGTGACCAATGGTGATGCAGATTGGATATTGGTGCTGGGCGGTTCTGCCAGAGTCAGGCGGACGGCTGATTGACTGACAAAACTCAAACTACCCTCACCCCAACCCCTCTCCCAGAGCGGGAGAGGGGCTTTCGACCCAAGAACCTGGTTTGAAGTCCCTTCTCCCCTTGTGGGAGAAGGGATTTAGG